>CAXTWJ010000351.1:0-3123 GCA_964247925.1 uncultured Sphingomonas sp. | reverse complement strand
GTCAGCGGTTGCTTGGCGGTGAGGATCGTCTGAAGGTCGGGCATTTGATTTCCTTTCCCTCTCCCCTTCAGGGGAGAGGGTGGCCGAGCCGAAGGCGAGGTCGGGAGAGGGGCAGTCGGCACACGCCATCTTGACCGACGTCCCCCTCTCCCCGACCCTCTTCCCTGAAGGGGAGAGGGAGACATATGAACCTGCTACGTCGCAAGACGATCACCGAGCAGCCGCCCGAGCGCCAGCTCGCGCGTACCCTGTCCTGGCCGCACCTCGTCGCGCTCGGCGTCGGCGCGATCGTCGGCACCGGCATCCTGACGCTGATCGGCGTCGCTTCCGATCGCGCCGGGCCGGCGGTGCTGTTGTCCTTCGCGGTCGCGGGCGCGATCTGCGCCTGCGCGGCGCTCTGCTACGCGGAGATGGCGACCACGATCCCGGCGAGCGGCAGCGGCTATACCTACAGCTACGCGGTGCTGGGGGAGGTGATCGCCTGGGTCGTGGGCTGGAGCCTGATCCTGGAATATTCGCTGGTGGTCGCCACCGTGGCGGTGGGCTGGTCGGGCTATGCGGTCGGTTTCCTGCACGGTCTGGGCATCGACCTGCCGCCCACGCTGGCGAACGGGCCGGGGCTCGGCGGGGTCGTGAATCTGCCGGCGGTGGCGATCATCGCCGTCGTCGCCGCGCTGCTGTCGCTCGGCACGCGCGAGAGCGCGCGGGTCAACACCGCGCTGGTGGTGCTCAAGATCGCGACGCTGGCGCTGTTCGTCGCGGTCGCGCTGCCACGCTTCGACGCGGCCAACCTCCACCCCTTCGCGCCCTTCGGCTATGGCAGCCATGCCGGGGCCTCCGGGGCCAAGTTCGGGGTGATGGGCGCCGCCGCGATCATCTTCTTCGCCTTTTACGGCTTCGACGCGATCTCGACCGCGGCGGAGGAGACCAAGCGGCCCGAGCGCGATCTCGCGATCGGCATCGTGGGCTCGATGGCGGCGTGCACCGTCATCTACATGCTCGTCGGGGCGGCGGCGGTGGGCGCGCTCCCTTTCACCCGCTTCGCCAACAGCGCGGAGCCGCTGGCGCTGATCCTGCGCGAGCTGGGGCAGGGACGGGTCGCCACAGTCATCGCCGCCGCCGCGGCCGTGGCGCTGCCGACGGTGCTGCTGGCCTTCCTCTACGGGCAGAGCCGCATCTTCCTGGTCATGGCGCGCGACGGCTTCCTGCCCCCCGCGCTCGCCGTCGTGTCGAGCCGGGGCACGCCCGCGCGGATCACGGCGTTGACGGCGGTGTTCGTGGGCGTCGTGGCGGGGCTGGCGCCGCTCGACCTGATCGCCAGCCTCGCGAACGCGGGCACGCTGTGCGCCTTCGTCGCCGTCGCGACCTGCGTGCTGGTGCTTCGCCATCGCGATCCGGACGCCCGGCGGCCATTCCGGACGCCGGCGGCGTGGGTCGTGGCGCCGGCCGCGATCGGGGGCTGCGTCTATCTGTTCACCAGCCTGTCGGCGCTGACCCAGCTGTTCTTCCTCGGCTGGAACGCGGCCGGGCTGCTCGTCTATTTCGGCTATGCGCGGGCGCGGGCTGCAATGGTCTGACACATCTCTGTTACATCTGCCGGGCAGAGCCGTCCTGCCGGCGTCGCTTCTCCCCCCTGAGGCGCCGGCCTTCCCCGAACTACGGGGCGGCCTTTCAGGTCGCCCCGCCTTTTCGGCTCGGAACGATGCCCTGCCATGCGGCGCGGTGGTCGTCATCATGCCCCGCCATGCCGGGCTTGGTCAGATAGCCGCGCGCGTCGGGAACGTGGCTGTAGATCATCCTGAGCGGCTTCTCATGCCATTGCAGGTTGAACGCCCAGCGACCGGGGAAGAACTCGATCGAGCCATAGGGGAGGTGGTCGTGCATCCACCACGCCAGCCCCCGCCAATCGTCCAGGCCCGAGAGGCTGGGCACGACGATCCCGGCGGTCGCGCCCATCTGGCCCCGGGCATCGCGTTGGTCCCAGATATGCCCGGCCGCGCTGCGCTCGTTCGATGCACACCCATAGCCTTTGGCATGGCCGAGCGCGTTGACCTCCGCCGAGCGATAGCCGGACACGATGTGCAGTCGCCCGAACGTCGCCTGCAACGGCTCCAGCAGCTCCGCGCACAGCCGCGTCCCCGCCGCGATGGCGAGGTCCGGATCGTCGGGCACGTTGGCGAGCCCGTGCATCGCCGCGATCTCGGAATAAAGAAAGTCGCGGAGGAAAAAGCTGGGCGAGAGCTCGACGCGCCCGAGCTCGACCAGCTTCGCATGGGTCTGGGGCTTCTTCATGCGGCCCACCTAGCACGGGAAGGTTAACGCGGCGCCGTCCACAGCTGCGTGCGGCAGAACGGGCCATAGCAACCCTTCACCTTCAGCGTCGTGCCATCGCGGATCAGCTCGGACCGGTAGGTGCGCCCGCTCTCGGGATCGTAGATGCGCCCCTTCCACCGGTCGCCCGCGGGCTGAAAGCCGGTCAGGATCGTGATGCCCTGGATCGGCCGGCGGCGCAGCGCCGGGTCGGGATTGTTCTCGTCGATCGCCGGCCCGCCGGGGCGCGGCTTCAGCACGCGGGTGATCCGGCCGCACAGCATTGCGCCGCAGGACGCGATATCGACCAGTGCCTTGCCTCCGACCGTCAGCCAGCGGCCCGCCACCGGCGCTGGCGCGGCGCTCGCCAGCGCGGGAATGGCGAGCGCCAGAAGCAGGAGCCGCCTCATGCGGCGAGCTTGCGCAGGACGTATTGGAGGATGCCGCCGTTGAGGAAATATTCGAGCTCGTTGACCGTATCGATGCGGCAGCGGGTCTCGAACGTCTCCTGCGAGCCATCGGCCCGAGTGAGGTGGACAGTCACGGTCTGACGCGGGCGCAGGCCGGCGACGTTCTCGATCGTGAACGTTTCCGAGCCGTCCAGCTTGATGGTTTCACGTGTGACACCGTCGGCGAACTGCAGCGGCAGAACGCCCATGCCGACCAGGTTCGACCGGTGGATTCGCTCGAAGCTCTCCGCGATCACCGCGCGCACGCCGAGCAGGTTCGTGCCCTTCGCCGCCCAGTCGCGCGACGATCCGGTGCCGTATTCCTTGCCCGCGACGATCACCAGCGGCACGCCGTCCGCCTTGT
>CAXTWJ010000350.1:0-3167 GCA_964247925.1 uncultured Sphingomonas sp. | reverse complement strand
ATGCATCCCTCCGCTCCGTCTCTCAACGAGAGTGGAGGGCCACCCGTTCCGTCAGCCCATGGTGGGGATGACGAAGGCGTCCTGGACGCGGCTGGGACCACCGTCCTCCGACCCGCGCTCGGGGGCCGGACCGTCCGGCCAGCGTTGCGTCACGGTCTTGACCTTGGTCCAGAAGCGCACGCCCTCGGTGCCGTGCTGGTTCGTATCGCCGAACGCCGAGCGCTTCCAGCCGCCAAAGGTATGATAGGCGACGGGCACCGGGATGGGCACGTTGATCCCGACCATGCCGACTTCGATGCGCGCGGCGAACTCGCGCGCGGCATGGCCGTCGCGGGTGAAGATGGCGACGCCGTTGCCGTACTGGTGCTCGCTCGGCAGCCTGACCGCGGTCTCGAAATCGGGCGCGCGGACGATCTGGAGGACGGGGCCGAAAATCTCCTCCTGGTAGGACTGCATGGCCGGGGTGACGCGATCGAACAGCGACGGGCCGATGAAGAAGCCCTCCTCATGCCCCTGCAGGGTGAAGCCGCGGCCATCGACGACCAGCTCGGCGCCTTCATCCACGCCCGTCTGGATCCACTGCTCGATGCGCGCCTTGTGCTGCGCGTTGACTACCGGACCGTAATGCGCGTCCGCGTCGGTCGAGACGCCGACCCTGAGCGCCTCGATCGCGGGGATCAGCCTGGCACGGAGCGCGTCCGCCGTCCGGTCGCCGACCGGGACCACGACGGGCAGCGCCATGCAGCGTTCGCCCGCGCTTCCGAATGCGGCGCCCGCCAGATCGGCGACGACCTGGTCGAGGTCGGCGTCGGGCATGACGATCCCGTGATTTTTCGCGCCGCCCATCGCCTGGACGCGCTTGCCGGCCGCGACGCCGCGGCGATAGACGTAGTGCGCGATGTCGGACGAGCCGACGAAGCTGACGGCGCTGATCCCGGGGTGGTCGAGGATCGCGTCCACCATCTCCTTGTCGCCATGAACAACTTGCAGGATGCCCTCCGGCGCGCCTGCTTCCAAGAACAGCTGGGCCAGCCTGACAGGAACGGAGGGGTCGCGTTCGGAGGGCTTCAGGATGAAGGCGTTGCCGCACGCGACGGCGACACCGAACATCCACATCGGAATCATCGCGGGAAAGTTGAACGGGGTGATGCCGGCGCCGATACCCAATGGTTGCCGCATCGAATAGACGTCGATGCCGGGTCCCGCGCCCTGGGTGTATTCACCCTTCAAGATGTGGGGGATGCCGCAGCAGAACTCGATCACTTCGAGGCCGCGCTGGATATCGCCCTTGCTGTCGGCGATCACCTTGCCGTGTTCGGAGGACAACAGGCGCGCGAGGTCGTCCATGTTGGCTTCGACCAGTTCCTTGAAGCGGAACATCACGCGCGCGCGGCGCTGCGGGTTGGTCGCGGCCCAGCCGGGCTGCGCGGCTTGCGCGGCGGCCACGGCGGTGTCCAGATCGGCGGGGCTACCGAGCGTCACGGTGGCCTGAACCTGGCCGGTGTTGGGATCGAAAACGTCGCCTTTACGGTTACTTGCGCCCGCCGCGGCGCCGGCGATGTGGTGGTCGATGATGCGCAATGTCGCTCTCCTTGGCGCCGCCTCTGCCACAAGAAGGGGGGGCTGTCAGGCCCGGGCGACGGGGATCAGGAGGCGGAGGCCGGAGTCCTCGACCGTTACATTGCGGACGCCGAAGGTGGCACTAACGTGGCACCCGGTGAGCACATCGTGCGCTGGCCCGGCCGCGACGAGGCGTCCGTGGGCGAGAAGGAGCGCGTCGTCCGCGGCGAGCTGCGCGTGGAGCAGGTCGTGGGCGACCAGGACGACGCCGGTGCCGGCCGCGGCGATCCGTTTCAGCAGCGCCACGGAGTCGAGCGCGTGGGCGGGGTCGAGGCTCGCCAGCGGCTCGTCGGCAACCAGCCAGCGGGGTTCCCCGGCGAGCACGCGGGCGAGCAGGACGCGCGCGCGCTCGCCGCCGGACAGCGTCGCGACCGGGCGGTCGGCGAAGGGGGTCGTGCCGGTGAGGTCGAGCGCGCGGGCGATGGCGGCGTCGTCCTCGGCCGGGCGGTCGTGCGGCAGGCGTCCGAGCCGGACGAGATCGCGGACGCTGACGTTCCAATGCACCCCGGCACCCTGGGGCAGGTAACCGATCAGCCTGGCGCGCTCGCGCGGGGGTAGCGTGGCGACATCGCGGTCGCCGAGCCGGACCGTGCCGGCGGCGGGCGCGATCAGCGCGACGGCGGCGCGAAGCAGCGTCGATTTACCGGCGCCGTTGGGGCCGACCAGCGCGGTGACGCGGCCGGGGCGGAGCTTCGCGGTCACATCCGCCAGCACCGTCCGCGCGCCGAGGCGGACGGTGAGGCGCTCGAGGCTCAGATCCATGCCGCCGCCCTCCCCCTGAGCAGCAGTGCCAGGAAGAAGGGCGCGCCGAGCATCGCCATCACCACGCCCAGCCGGACCTCGCCCGCGCCGGGCAGCAGGCGGCACAGCGTGTCGGCGGCTAGCACCAGCGCGGCGCCGCCGCGCGCGCTGGGCACGAGCAGCGCCGACGGCCGCGCGCCGATCAGCGGGCGCAGCAGAGGCGGCACCACCAGCCCGACGAAGCCGACCACGCCCGTCGCCGCCACGCCCGCGCCGACCACCAGCCCGGTGCCGGCGATCACCAGCGCGCGCGTGCGGCCGAGACTGACACCCAGCGAGCGGGCGGCGTCCTCCCCCAGCGTCAGCGCGTCGAGCGCGCGGCCGGTGCCGAGCAGCAGCGCACCCCCGACCAGCATCGGCGGGGCGGCGCGGGCGACCTCCGGCCAGCTGCGGTCGGTGAGCGCGCCCATCAGCCAGTCGATCACCTCCGCCACCGCATAGGGGTCCGGCGCGATCGCGATCAGGAAGGCGGTGAGCGCCCCCCCAAGGCTGGCGAGCACGGTGCCGGCGAGCACGAACGACACGGGGCTGGCGCTCCGCCACGACAGCAGCGCCAGCAGCGCCATGGCCGCGGCGGCGCCGAGCATGGCGGCGGGGAACAGCCAGACGCCGGCGCCGAACACCAGCGCCGCGACCGCGCCGAGCGCGGCGGTGGAGGACACGCCCACGACGCCGGGATCGGCGAGCGGGTTGCGCAGATAGCCCTGCAGCACCGCGCCCGACAGCCCGAGCGAACCGCCGAGCAG
>CAXTWJ010000349.1:0-3175 GCA_964247925.1 uncultured Sphingomonas sp. | reverse complement strand
ATGCCCCAGATCATCCGGGGCTTGAGCGGAAAGGAAGCGAAGGCCCGCGCCACGGAACTCCTGAGCTTCCTCGGGCTTAAGGACCGCCTGATCCATCGCCCGGCCGAGCTCTCCGGCCGGGCCGACCCACCCCCCGCCCCACCGCCGGGGCGTGCGCCCGGGGGCAGGCGCTGGCTAGGGCGCTGCACCGGCGCGCCGGCGCGCGCGCGGTGTTGGTCACCGGCGCCGTCCGCGCCTTCTGCTCGGGCGCGGACCTGCAGGCGCGTGGCGACCAGACGACGTCGGTCGGCCAGGCGAGCCACGACGCGCTCACGCGGCATTACAACCCGCTCATGGTCAGGCTGGCGGAGCTCGACGTCCCCACCGTCGCCGCCGTCAACGGCCCGGCGGCGGGCATCGGCTGTTCCCTCGCGCTCGCCTGCGACTTCGTGATCGCGGCGGCCAGCGCCTATTTCCTCCAGGCGTTCGTCAATATCGGCCTCGTCCCCGATGGCGGCGCATCGTGGATGCTGTCGCGTCTGATCGGCAAGGCGCGCGCGACCGAGATGATGCTGCTGGGCGAGAAGATCGGCGCGGACCGCGCGGCCGAGTGGGGTCTGATCCACAAGGCCGTCGCCGACGAGCAATTGCTGCCCGAGGCGACCGCGCTGGCTGAGCGCCTCGCCGCCGGCCCCACGGTGGCGCTGGGGATCATGCGCCGCAACATCGCCGCCGGGCTGGACGGCGGCTATCTCGACGCGCTCAACCGCGAGGCGGCGGGCCAGCGGCTCGCCGGAGGCACGGGCGACGCGATGGAAGGCGCGGTCGCCTTCTTGCAGAAGCGCAGACCGCGGTTCAGAGGAGCCTGATGCCGGACGCCGAACCGATCATCGAACAGAACACGGGCGAGGACGCCGGCGCCGCGCCGCCCGCGCGCGACCTGCCTGAGCCGACCGGCCACACGCTCGCCGACTGGCAGGCGCTCGCGGTGAAGGAGGTGAAGGGCGCCGACCTTATCTGGCGCACGCCGGAGGGGATCGACGTCAAGCCGCTCTACACCGCCGCCGACGTGAAGGCCGACCCCGGCCTGCCCGGCTTCGCGCCGTTCACGCGCGGGGTACGCGCGTCGATGTACGCCGGCCGGCCCTGGACCATCCGGCAGTATGCAGGCTTCTCGACCGCCGAGGAATCCAACGCCTTCTACCGCCGCAATCTGGCGGCCGGGCAGAAAGGGCTTTCCGTCGCCTTCGACCTAGCCACGCATCGTGGCTACGACAGCGACCACCCGCGCGTCGTCGGCGACGTCGGCAAGGCGGGCGTCGCGATCGACTCGGTCGAGGACATGAAGATTCTGTTCGACGGCATCCCACTCGATCAGATGTCGGTCAGCATGACCATGAACGGCGCGGTGATCCCGATCCTCGCCTTTTTCATCGTCGCCGGCCAGGAACAGGGCGTGCCCCGCGCGAAGCTCGACGGGACCATCCAGAACGACATTCTCAAGGAGTTCATGGTCCGCAACACCTATATCTACCCGCCCGCGCCCTCCATGCGGATCATCGCGGACATCTTCGCCTATACCAGCCGCGAGATGCCGAAGTTCAACTCCATCTCGATCTCCGGCTATCATATGCAGGAAGCGGGCGCGACGCAGGTGCAGGAGCTGGCCTTCACCATCGCCGACGGCCGCGAATACGCGAAGGCCGGCATCGCCGCCGGGCTGGATCTCGACAAGTTCGCGGGACGGCTGTCCTTCTTCTTCGCGATCGGCATGAACTTCTTCATGGAGGTGGCGAAGCTGCGCGCCGCGCGCACGCTGTGGCATCGCGTGATGACGCAGCTGGGCGCCACCGACGAGCGGTCCAAGATGCTGCGCACGCACTGCCAGACCTCGGGCGTGTCGCTGACCGAGCAGGACCCGTACAACAACATCATCCGCACCACGATCGAGGCGATGGCGGCGATGCTGGGCGGCACCCAGTCGCTGCACACCAACGCGCTGGACGAGGCGATCGCGCTCCCCACCGACTTCTCCGCTCGCATCGCGCGCAACACGCAGATCGTGCTGCAGGAAGAAACGGGGATGACCAGGGTCGTCGATCCGCTCGGCGGCTCCTACTATGTCGAGGCGCTGACGGCCGAGCTGGTCGAGAAGGCGTGGGCGATCATCGAGCGTGTCGAGGCGGAGGGCGGCATGGCCAGGGCCGTCGCGGCCGGCTGGCCCAAGGCGATGATCGAGGAAGCCGCCGCCGCCCGCCAAGCCCGCGTCGATCGGGCTGAGGACGTGATCGTCGGCGTGAACAAATATCGGCCCGCGAACGAGGACGCGCTCGACATCCTGGACGTCGATAACCACGCCGTCCGCGAGGGGCAGGTCCGGCGGCTCGCGCAGGTTCGCGCTACCCGCGACGAGGCGGCGTGCTGCGCGGCGCTCGACGCGCTGCGGGAAGGGGCGCGATCCTCTCCGTTCGTCCCGAGCGACGTCGAGGGACAAGCCGATGCCTCGACTGCGCTCGGCACGAACGGGCTTGAGCGCAACCTCCTCGCGCTCGCGGTCGAGGCCGCCCGCGCGCGCGCGACGCTGGGCGAGATCAGCCAGGCGATGGAGGACGTGTTCGGCCGCTACGGGACGCAGCCGACGCCGGTCAGCGGCATCTATGGCGGCGCCTATGCCGACGACGCGCGCTGGACGCGGTTGGAGGACGGCGTGACCGCCACCGAGCGCCGGCTCGGGCGCAGGCCCCGGATGCTGGTCGCCAAGATGGGGCAGGACGGCCACGATCGCGGCGCCAATCTGGTGTCGTCGATGTTCGGCGACCTGGGCTTCGAGATCGTCCCCGGCCCGCTGTTCCAAACTCCGGCCGAGGCGGCGTCGCTCGCGATCGAAAAGGACGTCGATGTGGTCGGCGCCTCCAGCCTCGCGGCCGGGCACAAGACGCTGATCCCCGAGCTGATCGGCCATCTGCGCGACGCCGGCCGCGCCGACATCCGCGTGATCGCGGGCGGGGTGATCCCGGCGCAGGATTACCAGGCCCTGCGCGACGCGGGCGTCCAGGCGATCTTCGGCCCCGGCACCAACCTGATTCAGGCGGCGGAGGAGGTGCTCCGCCTGCTCGGCCACAACATGCCGCCGGCAGCGGAGGCGGCGGAGTGAGCGGCATCATGTCCCCCTCCCGCTTGCGGGAGGGGCTAGGGG
>CAXTWJ010000348.1:1214-3177 GCA_964247925.1 uncultured Sphingomonas sp. | reverse complement strand
CCCTCGGCTGCCGGCCCCCGGCGCCGCCTCCCCCCCCCGCTGGGCCCGCGCCCCCGGCCCGCGCGCCGGCCGGGCCCGGGGCCGGGCGCCGACCGCGATGAACACGGTGCCGGGCCGGTCGAGGCGCGCGGTGATCCAGTCCGCCCACCGCCTGTTGCGGTCGGTCAGCAGCACCTTCATCGTCTCCGGCGTCTTCTGCACGCCCTCGTTCAGCTCCTTCGCGATCAGGTCGGTCTTGCCCGCCGCCCACTGATCGACCATCCGGTTCATCTCGGACGTCAGCCTGGGCATCTCGTCCAGCGTGTCGTCCAGCATCGCGACCTGTGACTTGGCCGACAGCCCCGCGAAGAAGCCGATCTGCTCCGCCGTCGTCTCCAGCCCGCTGATCGGCTTGCCGGCCTGCTTCGCCGCCGCCGTGATCACCTGCTCGGGCCCGTTGGCGGGGTCGTAGCCGACCTTGGCGAGGCTCTGGACCTGCAGATAGCTCGCCGCGAGCCAGGGCTGCATCCGGTCATAGGTCGCGGGAGACAGCCCGATCTGCCCCATGTACCGGGCGAGCTTAGGCCGCTCGTTCGCCGGCAGCTTCTCCGTCAGCGTCAGGCCGCCCGTCGTCATGCCCTTCGCCTGGACCAGCCCGGCCATGCCCGCCGTGTCCTCGTCCGTGATCTCCAGCTTGATCTCGTCCGCGCGATCGAACGCCGCGCGCACCGCCTCGTCGAACCAGGTGAGGCCGGGCTTGAGCACATGGATCGTCCCGAACAGGTACACCGTCGTGTCCGCGTCCCTGACCACCCACAGCGCCGGGTCCGCGTCGCCGGGCGCGCGCGCGGGCGTCTTCGCGCACGCGGGCAGCGGCAGGCCGAGCAGCAGGACGGGAAGGGTGGCGCGCAGGAAGCGGATCATCCGCCGGCCTTATACATCGGCTCCGACGCTTGCCACTCCCACGCGCGTCGGCCAAAGGCTCGCGCGATGGCGGCCCCGCTCTCCTTCCAGCGCATGATCCTGACGCTCCACGACTATTGGAGCCGGCACGGCTGCCTGATCCTGCAGCCATACGACATGGAGATGGGCGCGGGCACGTTTCATACGGCGACCACCTTGCGCGCGCTCGGGCCGGACCCGTGGAACGCCGCCTTCGTCCAGCCCTGCCGCCGCCCCACCGACGGCCGCTATGGCGAGAACCCCAACCGGCTGCAGCACTACTATCAGTATCAGGTCATCCTGAAGCCCAGTCCCCCCGACCTGCAGGACCTGTATCTCGGCAGCCTCGCCGCGATCGGCATCGATCCGCTGCTCCACGACATCCGCTTCGTGGAGGACGACTGGGAGTCGCCGACGCTGGGCGCCTGGGGGCTGGGCTGGGAAGTGTGGTGCGACGGCATGGAGGTGACGCAGTTCACCTATTTCCAGCAGATGGGCGGCTTCGACTGCAAGCCGGTCGCGGGCGAGCTGACCTATGGGCTGGAGCGGCTGGCGACCTACATCCAGAACGTCGATAGCGTCTATGACCTCGCCTTCAACGATGGCGGCGTCACCTATGGCGACGTGTTCCTGGAGAACGAGCGCGAGATGAGCGCGTGGAACTTCGAGGTCGCCGACACCGACGCGCTGTTCGACGGCTTCCGCAAGGCGGCGGCGGAATGCGAGAACTGCCTGGGGCGCGACCTGCCGATCCCCGCGTACGAACAGGCGATCAAGGCGTCGCACACCTTCAACCTGCTTCAGGCGCGCGGTGTCATCTCGGTCGCCGAGCGCCAGGCCTATATCGGCCGCGTCCGCGACCTGGCGAAGGGCGCCTGCGCCGCGTGGATGGCGAAGAACGGGTGGGCGGCGTGACGGCCTTGCCCTCGTCCTCCCCGAGCTATGCTCGGGGAGGGGGACCGTTCGCGCCCTTAGCGCGAATGGTGGAGGGGCCGGCGCCCTTCCACCCCCGAAGTCGGCTGGGGGGGGCGGCGGGCGCCCC
>CAXTWJ010000348.1:0-1204 GCA_964247925.1 uncultured Sphingomonas sp. | reverse complement strand
CCCCCCCACCACCGGCCCACGGGGGCCGCCGGTCCCCCTCCCCGAACCAGTTCGGGGAGGACAAGAACAGTGACCGACTTCCTCCTCGAACTCCGCTCGGAGGAAATCCCCGCGCGGATGCAGGCGCGCGCGCGCGACGACCTCGCCCGCCTGTTCGCCGCCGAGCTGGCGAAGGCCGGGCTCCACGCGGGCGCGGTCACCACCTATGCCACCCCGCGCCGCCTGGCGCTGATCGCGCGCGACCTGCCCGATGCGACGGAGGCCGTGTCCGACGAGGTCAAGGGCCCCAAGACCGCCGCCCCGGCCCAGGCGCTCGACGGCTTCATGCGCAAGACGGGCCTGACCCGTGAGGCACTGGTCGAGCGCGACGGCGTGTTCTTCGCCGTGACGCAGAATCCCGGCCGCGCCACGACGGACGTGCTCGGCGAGGCCATCCCCGCGATCATCCGCGCCTTCCCCTGGCCCAAGGCGATGCGCTGGGGCGCGGCCTCCGCCAGCCCTGAGTCGCTGCGCTGGGTGCGCCCGCTCCACGGCATCGTCGCGATCTTCGGCGAGGCGCTCGTGCCGGTCGAGGTCGCCGGGATCGCGTCCGGCTACGCGACACTGGGCCACCGCTTCCACCATCCCGGCCCGATCACGCTCGGCGGCGCGCACGACTATGTCGAGAAGCTGCGCGCCTGCCACGTCCTCGTCGATCCCGACGAGCGCGCCGCCCTGATCCGCGACCGCGCGGAGGCCGCCGCGCGCGAGGCCGGCCTGGAGCTGGTCGAGGATGAGGGGCTGGTCGCGGAGAATGCCGGCCTGACTGAATGGCCCGTGCCACTGCTCGGCCGCTTCGACCCCGCCTATCTCGACGTGCCGCCCGAGGTGATCCAGCTCACCGCGCGCGTGAACCAGAAATATTTCGTGTGCCGCGACGGGGAGGGCCGCCTCGCCAACGCCTTTATCTGCACCGCCAACATCGACGCTACCGACGCCGGCGCCGCGATCGTGGAGGGCAACCGCAAGGTGCTCGCCGCCCGCCTGGCCGACGCGCGCTTCTTCTACGAGGGCGACCTCAAGGTGCCGCTCGAGGAGCAGGCGAGGAAGCTCGACCGTATCGTGTTTCACGAGAAACTCGGCACGGTGGCGGACAAGGTGGAGCGCGTCGCCAAGCTGGCGCGGTGGCTGGTGGAGGAGGGGGTGATCCTCCCCGGAACGGGGA
>CAXTWJ010000347.1:0-3196 GCA_964247925.1 uncultured Sphingomonas sp. | reverse complement strand
TAGAGCACGTAGCTCGCCGTCGTGCCGGCGAGCCGCGCCACGAAGAACGCGAGCCCCAGCGCCGCGATCGCGGCGGCACCGCGCATCGACAGCCCGTGGCGGGGACGCAGCGCGATGAGTGCGATGGCGATGACGAAGGGGGCGAGGCGCATATCGGCATAGGCGCTGCCGAACACGATCCGGGGGAGCAGCAGATAGACCGCGAACAGGAACAGCGCCGACAGCCCCAGGTTGCGCGAATATTCGACCCGGGTGTCGCGCATGCTCTTGAGCAGGATGACGAAGATCACGGTGACCGAGGCGATGTCGAACGCCATCCAGCGGTCGCGCAGCACCATCGTCACCCAATTGGTCTTCCACCGCCAGTTGAACCAGTCGGCGGTCTGTCCGGTGACGTGGTCCCCCGAACGCCACAGCACCATCATGACGGACGGCAGCGCCAGCGGCAGGCAGCCGAGTCCGGCACGGACCCAGCTTTCGAGCCAGTGCCCGCCGCGGCCATCCTTCCTGAGGTCGTGCTGGCGGATCATCTCGGCGGAGAAGGCGAGGACCCCCAGGAAACCCCAGCCGAAGGTGTGGCAGACCCACAAGCCGCAGGACAGCGGCACGAACACCGCCGCGCGCAGCATCAGCCTGCCCTGCCGTGCCATCCGGAGCCACAGCGCGAACAGGTTGAGCGCGAGCGCCATCGACAGCGCGAAGTTCACGAACCCGAACTGGAACGGATAGCCGTAGGCGAGCGGCAGCGCGAACAGCGCGGTTGCGGGGATCCTTCCATGGACTTCGCGTGCGATCCACAGCAGCCCCGAGACGGTGAGCGCGGGGATCGCCATCACGATCAGCTTGACGGCGAGCTCCAGCCCGAAGACCGGTGCGAGCGGTTCGACCGCGAGGTCGATGCCCAGATTGCCGATCAGCGACCATTCGAAATTATACCATTCGGCAAGCCAGCCGTGCGCGCCGCCGTCGAGCTGGACGCGATAGCGCCCCATGTGCCCGGGCAGGTCGACGAGCGGCGGGATCGTCGGCCAGAGCAGCGGCACGACCGCGAGCAAGGTACAGAGCGCGACGAACCAGGGTGTCTGCCACCATTGCAGCGCCTCGTCCCTGTCCATCGCGCCGCTTTAGACACGGTCCCGACCGTGCCGCAAGCGTTCAGCGTATGCGATAGAAGCGCATCGGGGTGGCGTGGAGCGGCAGCGGCGCGAGCCAGCCCGGGCGCTCGCCCGCGCGCAGCCGTGCGGCGAGGCTGGCGGGGAAGGTCCGCGCGACGTCGATCTCGTCGAAGTCGCCGGGGCAGAACAGGACATAGTCTGCGCGCCAGGCACGCGCGATCGTCCGCGCTTGATCGGGGGTGCCGAGGAAGAAGCGGTACATCGCCATGTTGCCGCGGTCGTTGCGATGGTAGCCCGCGCCGATCGTGGAATGGCGGGTCGCCCCGACGATGTACGCCGCGATGCTGGTCCCCGCCATGATCACGCCGCGCGGATAGCGATCGACCTGCGCCCAGGCGTCGCCGCTCGAACAGAGCACCTGGACCTTGGGCGCATCGCGCGTGGTGGCGGCGCGGCCAGCGGGGGCAAGCCGCACCTCTACCTGGTCGGCGAGCGTCGCATAGGCCATCCCCGCCCCCGCGAGCCATGCGGCGACCACTGCTGTCACGTGGCCGTGGGTGCGGCGCCGCGCGCGTACCACCAGGCGGGCCAGGACCGGCGCGGCGAGCGGTGCACCGATGTAGACGCCGCGGACCTGCACCAGCATGAGGAGCGCGGAGGTGAGCACCACCGCGGCGGCGGGGAGCAGGCCCGTCCAGCGGCGGCGCGCGCGCCGCAACGGCCCTAGCGTCGCGACGCTCGCGGCGGCGATCATCCCGCCATATGCGACGATCTTGGCCGCGCGCTGCTGGAGGAGCCCGTTGGCTTCGTCGATATAGGGAAGGAAGGCGTGGCGCAGGAACGGGTCCATCGCACCATAGGGTCCGTTGATGCAGGCCGGATAGGCCCAGAGCGTCCCCCCGAGCGCGGCGGCGCCGCGCACCGCCCCCGCCGCCCGCCGCGGCCGCGCGCCGCTGCGCGGCGGGGGACGCGGGGGCGGGCGAGGTCGCGGGGCGCAGCGCGGGCTATCGCTCGCTGGGCAAGGGGCCGGCCGCGGCGGCGCCGGCCCTGCGCAACGACCTTTATCTCCTGATGGACGCCACCAAGCTCGCCGGCGCGGAAACGCACGTGCTGGCCCCGGCCGAAGCCGACGCGGTCGGGGCCTTCAACGGGCAGCTGGGCGACAGCACGCGTTTCATCCCGTGGTGGGTCAAGGTCGCGGTCGCGCTCGCGCTGGGGTTGGGCACGATGGTCGGCTGGAAGCGGATCGTGGTCACGGTCGGCGAGCGGATCGGCAAGACGCACATGACCTATGGCATGGGCGCGGCGGCGGAGATGATGGCGGCGTCCACCATCCTGCTGGCGGATCGATTCGGCCTGCCCGTCTCCACCACGCATATCCTGAGTTCCGGGGTCGCGGGCGCGTCGGTCGCGAATGGCGCGGGGCTGCAGCGGCGCACGATCCTGTCGATGCTGGCGGCGTGGGTGCTGACGTTGCCGGCGGCGATGACGCTGTCGGCGGGGCTGTACTGGCTGCTGAGCACCGCCGCGCGCGCGACGGGGTATTGAGGCCAGGCTAATCCGCCCGCAACAGCGTCAGCTTCGCCTTGCCGTGGACGCGTTCGGCCTTGGCGGAGAAGCCGGCGACCGCCACCTGCTCGGCGCGCGCGGGCTCGATGCTGATCCAGGTCGCCGGGCCCGTCCAGCCCAGCCGCGCGAGACGATCGAGCGCGACCGCGCCGGCGCCGGCGCCGTAGGGGGGATCCATCAGGATCAGGTCGAGCGCCGCCGGCGCGGGGCCGAGCGCGAGGACGGAGGCAGCGCGGACGTCGGCCTTCAGCTCCAGTTTCGCCAGGTTGGCCCGGAGCGCATCCAGCGCCGCGCGGTCCTGCTCCACGAACAGGCACGATGCCGCGCCGCGCGACAAGGCCTCGATCCCGAGCGCGCCCGAGCCCGCGAACAGGTCGGCCACGGCCAGCCCTTCGAAGCCGCCAAGCCGGCTCGCCAGCATGGAGAACAGCGCCTCGCGCGTGCGGTCGGCGGTGGGGCGAGTCGTGTCGCCGGCGGGCGCGATCAACGGGCGACCGCGCAGGCGCCCGCCG
>CAXTWJ010000346.1:0-3207 GCA_964247925.1 uncultured Sphingomonas sp. | reverse complement strand
CCGATGACGTGACGCAGGCGGACACGCCGAACCTGTACGCGATGCAGCAGGGCGGCGTCAGGTTCGACGACAACCATTCGACCTATCCGACCTTCACCATGATGAACGGCGCCGCGTTCGCGACCGGCTCGTTCCCCGGCACCACGGGCTTCTACGGCAACACCTTCTGGACGCCCCCGCAAGGCGCGACGAATACGATTCCGGCGGGCAACGGCGCGGGCGGGACGGCGGCGGACTATGTCGATCCCGTGTTCACGGAGGACTATGCGGTCCTGGACACCCTCAACAGCTATTATGGCAATCAGCTGCTGCTGGTGAAGAGCCTGTTCGCGACCGCGCAGGGGGCGGGCATGACGACCGCCACCGTCGGCAAGTCGGGCGCGGCCTATATCCAGGATCTGGGCAGGAACAGCTTCTTCGTCGACGAGAACACGGTGCAGCCGCGCAGCCTCGTCACCGAATTGCAGGGCGCGGGCATCGCGGTGCCGGTCAACACGACCAGGAACTATACCGACGTGACGCTGGCGGCGACCAACGGCAATCCGACGGCGCGGGCGGGCTATGTCACGTTCAACATGACCGCCTATGACCCGAACGGCACGCTGACCGTGCCGGCGCGCGACTCGACCGACGCGACGCAGGGCGCGCCGGAGGACGCGGCGAACAGGTACATGATGTCGGTCTTCACGGGCTATATCCTGCCCAAGAAGAAGCCGATGTTGTCGTTGATCTGGTTCCGCACGCCCGACAATGTCGAGCACGGCTATGGGCCCGGCACCGCCAACGTCCGTGCGGGCCTGCGCTCGCAGGATGCCCGGCTGGGCGAGCTGATGGCGGCGCTGAAGGCACAGGGGCTGGACACGACCACCAACGTCGTCGTCGTGTCCGACCACGCGCATTCCACCGTGTCGGGCCCGCTGTCGCTGTATCCGCTGCGCGCGATCACCCCATCCGCGACGGCGCCGAACGGCGCGCCGGTCAACGGCGCCACCAGCGGCACCAGTGCGGCGACGCTGGGCGGCGCGAGCGCGAACGGCTATTCCTTCTCGGGCGACGTGCGCACCGCGGACCTGCTCACCTATCGCGGCATCCGGGCCTATGACGGCGGCGGCTGTTCGACCAGCGCGATGTACGGCCTCGACGCGAGCGGCAAGCCGACGCTGCCGGTGCGCAACGACGTGAGCGGCGCGCTGTGCGGGGCGGCCAACACCCGGTACCAGGCGGTGAGCGCGACGCTGGCGAGCCCGGTGGCGAGCTTCCGCGTGCCCGCGCCCGGGTCGCTGCCGACCGACGCTGTGGTGGTCGCGGCCAATGGCGGGTCGGATTACCTCTACGTGCCCAGTCATGATCCCGCGCTGATCGCGCGGGTCGTCGGCATCCTGCAACGACGTGAAGAATATGGCGCGATCTTCGTCGATAGCCGCTACGGCACGATCCCCGGCACCTTCCAGATGCGCGACGCCAACCTGGAGAACGCGCAACGGCGCAACAACGGGCAGCCCGATATCGTGGTCTCCTTCGCCTCGGACGAGACCGTCACCGTGCAGGGCAAGACCGGCATCGAGTTCGAGAGCGTGGGCGGCCAGCGTGGCATGCACGGCAGCTTCGGCTCGACCGACGTCCACAACACGCTGATCGCGAGCGGGCCGAGCTTCCGCAAGGCGGCCGTCGTCAGCGGGCCGACCGGCAACGTCGATGTCGCGCCCACCGTCGCCTGGGTGCTGGGGCTGCTGATGCCGCAGGCGGACGGACGCATCCTGAACGAGGCGTTGGTCAGCCCGCGCTCCACGTCCGCGGCCTCCACCGTGCCGCACGCGCTGACCCCGCCGGGCGCGGCCGGCAGCATGGCCTTCGAACTGCCGACCGACCCGACCGGCGCGACGAAGGACAGCGGCAAGTCGGGCGCCTACCAAGTCCAGCTGGTGGTCAAGGACCTGACGGTGGATGGCAGGACCTACCGCTATTTCGACCATGCGCGTGTCACCCGGAACTAGGCTGGTCGCGGCAGCGGTGCTGATCGGCTCCGCGACGGCGCACGCCGCCACGCCGTCGTTCGAGGCGGCTTTTCCGACCCGCGCGGCGCCGCGCGCGTTTCATGCGCGCGTGCTGTATCGCGGTACCGATGGAGTGCATCGCCTGGAACTGTGGCGCGCGGACGACCGGCTGCTTCGGCGTGATGTGGACGGCCGGCTGACCACGGTCGCGACGCACCGGGCGGGCGACCCGGCCTATCGCCTCGACCTGTTCGACCACCGGCGCCGGATCCACAGCGTCGTCGATCGCGACAGCCTGTACCGGCAGGGCCGCTTCGTGGACTGGGCCGGGCTGGCCCATGGGCTGCGACATCCGATCGGGGGCTACACGGTACGGCCCGTCGCCGTGCGACCGCCGATCGCGCCCGTCGCCCCGTGCCGCTGGTACGCCTTGGCGACAGGGGGCCAGGACTCGCTGATCTGCTGGAGTGCGGCGGAGGCGTTCCCGCTGCTGATCCTCGACGGGTCGCACCGCCCGGTCTGGCGGGTGCTGGCGCGGGATCACCGGCCAATCGGCGCCGGCCTGTTCCGCCCCGACGCGCGCGGCTATGTCCTGAACGACGCGGCGGCGGACATGGGCGGCGACTGACGGTCCGGGAACGCCGCTAGCGGCTACGCCAGCTCCGCCGCGTCCGGGTGCCGCTCGAGATAGGCGGCGACGAACGGGCATTGCGGCACCGCCTTCAGCCCCGCCGCGCGCGCCTGTGCCAGCGCGCCGGCGATCAGGCGGCTGCCGACGCCGTGGCCCTCGGCCTCGGGCGGGACGGCGGTGTGCGTGAAGGTGATCGTGTCCCCGTCGAGCTGGTAGGCGGCGATCGCCGGGCCGGCGTCGGTGGCGAGCTCGAAACGGTGTTCGGCGCGATTGTCGATGACGTCCATGCGCTTGACCCTAGCACGACGGGCGCCCGCGCCGATATAGGGCGGCCGTGACCGACCCCCTGCCCACCCTTCAGCGTGTGTTCGGCTTTCCGGCCTTCCGCGGCGTCCAGGCCGACGTGGTCGCGCGCGTGCTGGCGGGCGCGCGGACGCTGGCCGTCATGCCGACGGGGGCGGGCAAGTCGCTCTGTTACCAGCTGCCCTCGGTCATGCTGGAAGGCACCTGCGTCGTGGTATCGCCGTTGATCGCGCTGATGCACGACCAGCTGCGCGCCGCGACCGCGGTCGGCATCCGCGC
>CAXTWJ010000345.1:295-3224 GCA_964247925.1 uncultured Sphingomonas sp. | reverse complement strand
CTCTCCGACACGGCGGGCGACGCGGGCCGCGAGCACGATCTGCGCGCGCGGCTGCGCGCCGAGCTGCCCTCCTTCATGCAGCCGCGTGACTATCACTGGCGCCCCGAGCTGCCGCGCAACGCGAACGGCAAGCTCGACCGCGCGGCGATCCGGGGAGAGGTGAGGTGAAGCCGACCGGCCCCCTGCCGCCCGAGTTCGCCGAGCAGCGGGGCGAGCTTCACATCGCGGGTCGGTCCGCGACGGCCTGGGCGGAAGAGGCCGGCACGCCGTGCTTCGTCTATGACGATGCGATCGTCGGCGCGCGCGTCGCGCGGTTCCGCGCGGCGTTCGCCGGCATCGACCTGCATTACGCGATCAAGGCCAACCCCTATCCGCCGCTGCTCACCGCGATCGCACCGCTGGTGGATGCGCTGGACGTCGCCTCGGCGGGCGAGCTGGCGCGCGCGCTGGCGGTGAAGCCGGCGGCCGCGATCAGCTTCGCGGGGCCGGGCAAGCGCGACGCGGAGCTGGCGGCGGCGATCACCGCGGGCGCGACGGTCAACCTGGAGTCGGAAGGCGAGGCGGCGCGCGCGCTGGGCATCGCCGACCGGCTGGGCGTTCGCCCGCGCCTGGCGGTGCGCGTCAACCCGGACGTGGAGCTGCGCGGCTCCGGCATGAAGATGGGCGGCCGGCCGTCGCCGTTCGGGATCGACGCCGTGCGCGTGGCGGCGCTGGTCCGGCACCTGGTCGCGGCGGGCGCGGACTGGCGCGGCTTCCACCTCTATGCCGGCAGCCAGGCGCTCGACGCGCAGGCGATCACCGACACGCAGGGCGCGACGCTGGCGCTCGCCGCGCGGCTGGCGGAGGAGGCGGGCGCGGCGCCGCCGCTCATTAATCTCGGCGGCGGGTTCGGCGTGCCCTATTTCGCGGGCGACCAGGTGCTCGACGTGGAGCGGGTCGGCACCGCGCTGGGCGAAGCGATCGCGGGTCGCCCCGCCATCCTCGCCGACACGCGCTTCGCGCTGGAGCTGGGCCGCTGGCTGGTGGCGGAGTGCGGCGTTTACCTGACCCGCGTCATCGACCGGAAGGAGTCGGGGGGCGAGGTATTTTTGGTGTGCGACGGCGGCCTTCACCATCAGCTCGCGGCGACCGGCAATTTCGGCACGGTGGTGCGGCGCAACTACCCGCTGGCGCTGGCGCGCGCGATGGGGGAGATGGCGGCCGAGGAGGTCAGTGTCGTCGGCCCGCTCTGCACGCCGCTCGACCGGATCGGCGACCGCGTCGGGTTGCCCTACGCCGAGCCGGGCGACCTGATCGCCGTGTTCCTCGCCGGGGCCTATGGCGCGACCGCCAGCCCGGCGGCGTTCCTGGGCCACCCGCCGGCGGCGGAGCTGCTTCCTCACCACTAACGCTATCTTCACCTCTCCCGAGCATAGCCGAGCCTCGCATTTCAGCGGTCGCGCGAGTGGCCGTTTCGGAGGCCGACCATGCGTGTGCTTGCCCGTCCCGCCCTTGCCGTCGGCCTCGCCGCCTCGACGCTGACCGCGTGTGCCGGGAGCAACGCGCGGCCCGAGCTGCCGGCCGCGTCCTATGTCGCGTCCAAGGAGCAGCCGGGCGAGGAATATGTCATCGGCCCGCTCGACCAGCTCAACGTCTTCGTTTGGCGCAACCCGGAGCTGTCGGCGAAGGTGCAGGTGCGCCCCGACGGCCGCATCACCACGCCGCTGGTCGCCGACATGCCTGCGGTCGGCAAGACGCCCGCCGTGCTCGCCGAGGACATGAAGAAGGCGCTGTCCGAATACGTCCAGAACCCGATCGTGCAGGTGATCGTGGAGAACTTCTCCGGCACGTTCAGCCAGCAGGTCCGCATCGTCGGCGCGACGGAAAAGCCCGCGTCGATCCCGTACCGCGCCAACATGACGCTGCTCGACGCGATGATCGCGGTGGGGGGGCTGTCGCAATACGCGGCGGGCAACAAGGCCAAGCTGGTCCGCTACGACCGCGACACGGGCAAGCAGCACGAATACCAGCTCCAGATCGCGAAGCTGCTCAAGCGCGGTGACTCGTCCGCCAACGTCCGGCTGGAACCGGGCGACGTCATCATCATCCCCGAGTCGATGTTCTAGGGCGTGACCGGGCTGTTCGACGAGGCGCGGCTGGCGCTGCATCAGGTCTGGACCCGGCGCTGGGTGGCGCTGGGCGTGGCCTGGGGCGTGTGCATCCTGGGCTGGCTGGTGGTGAGCCAGATCCCCAGCCGCTACGAGAGCCACGCGCGCGTGTTCGTGCAGATGCAGCAGATCCTGCCCTCGTCCATGACCGGCGAGGGCGCGCCGTCGCAGGGCGATGTCGATCAGATCCGGCAGACGCTGGTCTCCGCCGTCAACCTGCAGAAGGTCGTGCGCGCCACCGACCTCGCCAACACCGTCGCCAGCGATCGCGAAGTTGCCGACCGGGTCGCCGGCCTGGCCAACAGCATCAAGGTGACCGCGCAGCAGGACAATCTGTTCGAGATCACCACGTCGCAGCCCAGCCCGAAGCTGGCGCGCACGGTGACGCAGAAGCTGATCGACATCTTCGTCGAACAGAATCTGGCGGGCGACCGCACCCAGACCGCGCAGTCGCTCAAGTTCCTCGACGGCCAGCTCGCGGCACGCCAGACGGCGCTGTCCGACGCGGAGGCGAAGCGCGCGGACTTCCAGAACCGCTACCTCGGCAGCCTGCCCGGCACCGGCTCGATCGCCGACCGGATCGGCGCGGCGCGTCAGCAGATGGCGCAGGTCGATGGCGACCTGGCCGCCGCGCAGTCCGGCCTTGCCGCCGTGCAGGGCCAGATGAGTTCCACGCCCGCGTCCGTTCCCGGCACCGGCCCGACCGGCGGCCTGGGGCCGGCGCGCGCGCGCCTCGCCGCGATCCAGGGCCAGCTGGCCGATGCGCGCGCCCGGGGCTATAC
>CAXTWJ010000345.1:0-285 GCA_964247925.1 uncultured Sphingomonas sp. | reverse complement strand
ATCTGTCGCTGCAGTCGATGGCCGCCGACAAGGGCGCCGCCGTCGCGAGCCTGCGCATCCGCAAGGCGCAGCTGGCCGGTGACCTCCAGCAGCTCAACGCCAAGCTGGCTATCGACCCGGAGGTCGCGGCCGAGCAGGGCAAGATCGAGCGCGACTATCAGGTGCTGAAGGACCAGTATGACCAGCTGCTCGCGCAGCGCGAGCAGATCGCGCTGCGCGGACAGGCGCAGTCCCAGACCGACCCCGTCAAGTTCTCCGTCATCGACCCGCCCACCACCCCGCGCA
>CAXTWJ010000344.1:0-3235 GCA_964247925.1 uncultured Sphingomonas sp. | reverse complement strand
CGCGGCGTTCGTGGCGCGGTGGGCGGGCGTCGTCGGCGGCGCCGAGCGCGCGGACTACGGCGTCTTCATCGGTGAGCTGTGCGAGGCGCTGGACCTGCCCAAGCCGGGCATCGCGGCGGGCGGCACGCTGGGCGATTACCAGTATGAAGGCCCGGTGCCGGCGGGCGCGCGCGGCGGCGGCACCGGCTTCGTCGATGTGTACAAGCGCAACTGCTTCATCCTGGAGGCCAAGCAATCCAGGCTGACGCCGGCGCAGCGGAACAGCCCCGAGCTGTTCGACCCGCGGGCCACCGCGCCCGCCGCGCCATCCGGGGCCAGATATGACGGGTTGATGCGCGACGCGCGGCGGCAGGCGGAGCAGTACGCCCACAACCTGCCCGCCAGTCACGACCCCGTCCCGTTCCTGATCGTGTGCGACGTCGGCCGCGCGTTCGAGCTGTTCTTCGACTATGCCGGCAATGGCCGGGGCTATGGCTTCTTCCCCGACAAGCAGCGGTATCGGATCGCGCTCGCCGACCTGGCCGACCCGATGCCGCTGCCCGGCATCGACCTGGCCCCGGCGGCGATCCTGCGCGCGATCTGGCTGCGCCCGCAGGACATCGACCCGCGCGGGCGCGCCGCCGACGTCACGCGCGATGTCGCGCGCCGGCTGGCGGACGTCAGCCGGCACCTGGAAGAGGAAGGGCGGCTGGAGCTGAGGCGCCGGGACCGGACGGACGCGGCGAGCGAGGCCGCGCTGATCGAGGGCACCGCGCTGTTCCTGATGCGCATCCTGTTCTGTATGTTCGCCGAGGATGTCGGCCTGTTGCCGAACGAAAGCTTCACCCGCTTCCTGAAAAGCTGCGTCCGCCCGTACGATCCCGCGAACCCGGGCGACCTGATCAACCACGAGAAGCTGCGCCGCGAGCTGATCCAGCTGTGGGATCGCATGGGCTCGCCCGACCCGGACGACCGCTTCGCCTATGCGCTGGACGAGCCGGTGCGTCATTTCAACGGCGGGCTGTTCGAGCGGAAGGACTTCTTTCCGCTCGCGCGCAACGACCTGGACAGCCTGATCGACGCGGCGCGGCATCGCTGGACCAATGTCGAGCCCGCGATCTTCGGCACGCTGCTGGAACAGGCGCTCAGCCCCGCCGACCGCGCGCGGCTGGGCGCGCATTACACGCCGCGGCCGTATGTGGAGCGGTTGGTGCAGGCGACGATCACCGATGTGCTGGCGCCCGAATGGGCGGCGGTGGAGGACGCGATCCGCGCCGATCAGGCGGCGGGCGACACGGCGGCGGCGCTGGCCAGGGCGAGCGACTTCCTGAGCTATCTCCAGCGCCAGCGCGTGCTCGACCCGGCGTGCGGGACGGGCAACTTCCTGTATGTCGCGATGGAGACGCTGCTCAGGATGGAGAGCGACGTGATCGAGCTGATCGCGGCGCTGGGCGGCACGGCGGCGCCGGCGATCGGGCCGGGCAATTTCCTGGGGCTGGAGCTGAACCCGCGCGCGGCGGTGATCGCGGAGCTGGTGATGTGGATCGGCTGGCTGCGCTGGCGCACCGCCAACGACCCGGCCGCGGTGCCCGATCCGGTGCTGCGGCGGACGGCGGCGATCAATTTCGGCGGGCATCACGGGTACGACGCGGTGCTGGCGCGCGACGAGGCGGGCGAGATCGTGCAACCGCCGCGCCCGGCGGCGTGGCCGGACGCGGAGTTCATCGTCGGGAACCCGCCGTTCATCGGCGGCAAGAACCTGCGCGACCGGCTCGGCTCGGATTACGCGGAGGCGCTGTGGAAGGCGAACCCGACCGTGCCGCCGTCAGCCGACTTCGTGATGCAATGGTGGGATCGGGCCGCGCAGGCTCTGACGACGGCCGACACGCCGCTGCGCCGCTTCGGCTTCGTCACCACCAATTCGATCACGCAGGAGTTCAGCCGCCGCGTGATCGCGCGGCACATGGCGGGTGAGCGGCCGCTGTCGCTGGTGATGGCGTGTCCCGACCATCCGTGGACCAAGGCGACCCGCGAGGCGGCGGCGGTGCGGATCGCGATGACCGTCGCCGAATGCGGCGTGCGCGAGGGCGAGCTGGTCGAGGTGGAGAGCGAGGCGGGGCTGGACACGGACCAGCCGATCGTCACGGTCGACACGACCGATGCCACCATTCACGCCGACCTTAGTATCGGCGCGAACCAGTCGAGCGCTCTGCCGTTGAAAGCCAATGAAGGCTTGGCAAGCCGGGGCGTGCAGTTGATGGGCGCGGGCTTCATCCTCGAACCGGCCCAGGCGACGGTGCTCGGGCTGGGCCAGCGCGACGGGCTGGAGCGGCACATTCGACCCTATCGCAACGGCCGCGACCTGCTCCAGCGGTCTCGCGATGCGCTCGTCATCGACCTGTTCGGCCTCGACGAGAAGCAAGTCCGGACGCGGTTTCCAGAAGTCTGGTCCCATCTGGACCAAACCGTCCGCGTGGACCGTCGCAAGCAGGTGCAACGCTCCCCTACCTTGGACGCACGCACCTATCTCGAGAACTGGTGGATACTCGGCAAACCGCGTGGTCAACTGCGAGAGGCGCTCGCCGGCCTGCCCCGCTTCATCGTGACGGTGGAGACGGCGAAGCATCGCATCTTCCAGTTCCTGCCCGGCGAGGTGATGCCCGATAACAAGTTAGTCGCGCTCGCGTCAGACGAGGCGTTTGTTTTGGGCGTTCTCTCATCGGCAACGCACTTCGCGTGGTATTACCGGAATGCTGGCATGATTGGGGTCTATCACGAAAGAGCCGTCTATGTGAAAGGTGTTTGCTTCGACCCCTTCCCGTTCCCCGATCCCACCCCCGATCAGCGCGCCGTCATCGCCGATCTCGGCGAGGAGCTGGACGCGACGCGCAAGGCGGCGCTGGCCGAGCATCCGCGGCTGACGATGACCGGGCTGTACAATCTGGTCGAGAAACTGCGCGCCGGCGGGGCGCTCACGCCCACGGAGGAAGCGGACGCGCGCGACGCCCGCGCGCCGTGCGGCACCTGCACGATCAGCTGGATGCCGCCGTCGCCGCCGCCTATGGCTGGGCCGACGATGGGGAGAGGGGTGGCCTTGCCCCCGCCGAGATCGTCGCGCGGCTGGTCGCGCTCAACGCGGAGCGCGCAGCGGAGGAGGAGGCGGGCCATGTCCGCTGGCTCCGCCCCGACTATCAGCTGCCCCGGTTCGGCACCGATCGCCCCGGCCCCGCCGCTGGACGGAAGCGCCGCGCCGTCT
>CAXTWJ010000343.1:0-3240 GCA_964247925.1 uncultured Sphingomonas sp. | reverse complement strand
ATCTCGACCGGCCAGGAACCGCTGGCGCGGACGCCCTGCAACACCGCCGCGCGGATCGCGGCCGGATCCTCGCCGCGCGGGTTGTCATCCGTCACCACGATCAGGTCCGCCGCACGCGCCGCGACCTCGCCCATCGCGGAACGCTTGCCCTCGTCCCGGTCGCCGCCTGCGCCAAAGACCAGGATCAGCCGCCCGCCCGCGTGCGGTTTCAGCGCCGCCACCACCGCCTCCAGCGCGTCGGGCGTGTGCGCGTAATCGACATAGACCGGCGCGCCCGCCCGCGTGATCGCCGCCCGCTCCAGCCGCCCGCGCACCGGCTGCAACCGGGACAGCCCCGCCAGCGTCGTGGCCACCTCGCCGCCCGTGGCGATGACCAGCCCCGCCGCGACCAGCGCGTTGGCGGCCTGGTACGCGCCGATCAGCGGCAGCCTGACCCGGTGGATCCGCCCGTCCGCTTCGATGTCCAGCCCCTGCCCCAGCAGCGTCGGGTCGCGCCCGACGAGACGCAGCGTCTGCCCACGTTCGCCGACGGTGCCGAGGCGGTTGCCCCGCTCGCGCGCCAGGTCGATCACGCGCGGCGACTCGGCGTCGTCGGCCCAGACCACCGCTGTCCCCCGCGGGCTCAGCACCTCGGCGAAAAGTCGCAGCTTGGCGGTGAGATACGCGGCCATGTCGCCGTGGTAGTCCAGATGGTCGCGCGACAGATTGGTGAACGCCGCCGCCGCGACATCGAGCCCTTCCGTCCGGTACTGCGTCAGCCCGTGGCTCGACGCCTCGAACGCCAGATGGGTCACGCCCTCGCGCGCCAGCCCGGCGACGTTGGACAGGAACGTCACCACGTCGGGCGTGGTCAGCCCGGTGTGGACGCTCTCGTCCGGCGTGGTGACGCCCAGCGTGCCGATCGAGGCGGCATGGTGGCCGGCCATGCGCCACAGCTGGCGGCACATCTCGACGGTGGAGGTCTTGCCATTCGTCCCCGTCACCGCGACGCAGGTCTGTGGGAAGGGCGCGAAGAACCGCGCCGCCAGCGCCGCGAACCGCGCCCTGGGCTCGTCGTCGGTGATGTGCAGCGCGCCCTTCACCCGCGCGGACGGCCGCGCGACCACCGCCACCGCGCCGCCGCGCACCGCATCGGCGATGAAGTCCTCGCCGTTCACCCGCTGGCCGGGAAAGGCGCCGAACACCGTGCCGGGCGCCACCTTGCGATGATCGATCGCGAAGCCGGTGACCGCCGCATCCTCGGCGCCGCCGGTCAACGCGCCCAGCTTCATTGCGGCATCCCCTTGCCCTTGGGCCCCTGCCAGATCAGCGGGGTGAGGTCGGACACGTCGATGTCATGGCCCATGTCGGGCACGACGCCCAGCAGCGCTCCCGTGCGCGCGATCACCCGCCCGACGACGGGCGCCGCGTTCCAGGCCGCGGTCTTGAGGCCGAACGTCTCCTTGGTGCCGTTGGGCGAATCCAGCATGGCCAGCACCACATAGCGCGGGTGATCCATCGGGAAAGCCGCCGCGAAGGTCGCGACGTTGCGGTGGTGGTCATAGCCGCCCGCCACCGCCGCCTCCGCCGTGCCCGTCTTGCCGCCCACGCGATAGCCGGGCGCATCCCCCTTGCGCCCCGTGCCCTGCAGCACGATCAGCCGGAGCATCTGGCGCATCCGCCAGCTGGTGGACGGCTGGATCACCCGCGTGCCGGGCGCCTGCTGCCCGGGCGCGAGCTTCAGCATCGTCGCGGGATGATAGACGCCGCCATTGACCAGCGCGGCGTAGGCGCTGGCGAGGTGCAGCGGCGTGATCGCGATGCCATGGCCATAGGCGGTGGTCATCACGGTCGTCCGCGCCCAGTAGGACGGCCACAGCGGCCGCCCCTTCTCGCGCAGTTCGATCTGCGGCTTCTGATCGAAACCCAGCTTGCGGAACATCCCCTGCATCCGCTGCGGACCGACCAGGTCGGCGACGCGCGCGGTCGCGATGTTGGAGGAATAGATCAGGGTCTCGGGGATATTGAGCCAGCGGTTCTGCTCGTCGCCCCGATCGTCGTGGATGGTGAAGCCGCCGATCTTCATCGGCGCGGTCGCGTCGAAGCGCCGGCTCATGTCCGTCACCACGCCATTGTCGATCGCGGCGGCCATGGTGATCGGCTTGAAGGTGGAGCCCAGCTCATAGACCGACTGCGTCACCGAGTTGCGCAGCTGATCGACGCCCGCCATCCCGACCCGGTTGGGGTTGAAGGTCGGCAGCGAGACCATCGAGATGACCTCGCCGGTATCGACGTCCATGACGATGCCGGCGGCGCTGCGCGCGGCGAACGTCGCCATGGCATGGCCGAGCTCGGACTCCATGGCCGCCTGCACGCGCGTGTCCATCGCCAGCGCGACCGGCTGGCCGGCGTGCCGACGGTCGAGCAGCCGCTCGTCCAGCACACGCTCCATGCCGCTCATCCCGTGCCCGTCGGTGGCCAGGAAGCCCAGCGCGTGCGCGGCCATCGAGGATTGCGGGTACAGCCGCTGCGTCTCGCGCGCGAAGACCAGCGCCGGTTCGCCCAACGCGTTGACCTGCTCGACCAGCTGCGGGCTGGCGCGGCGCTGGAGGTAGGTGAACGACACGTCCTTGGTCAGCTGCCCGTAGAACCAGGCCTGGTCGCCGCGAT
This sequence comes from uncultured Sphingomonas sp., assembly GCA_964247925.1. Taxonomy (GTDB): domain Bacteria; phylum Pseudomonadota; class Alphaproteobacteria; order Sphingomonadales; family Sphingomonadaceae; genus Sphingomonas. The sequence goes on along the minus strand of CAXTWJ010000343.1, from coordinate 591 downwards.
CGGGCATCAGCGCCGCCAGCTTCGCGGCGATCTCCATCCTGTCGCCCATGATCTGCTTGGGGTGGACCGCGATCGTCCAGGCGTCGATCGTGCGCGCCAGCGGCGATCCGTTGCGATCGACGATGTCGCCCCGCGCCGCCAGCGTCGCGATGTTCGCGCGCGCCTCCGCGCCGCCGAACGCCGCCAGCATCGCCAGCCGCGCGATCACCAGCGCGACCGCTGCGGCGAACAGCAGCATCAGCATCATCAGCCGGGTGTGCGCCAGCGCGACCAGCTGATGCCGCTGGCCGGTGCGTCGGGCCTGCTGCGGGCGGGCGACCCGGATGGTGGTGGCGCCGATCAACGCCGTGCTTCGCGCCGGGCGCCGGTCAGGATGTCGCCAAAGGTCGTGTCGGAGAGGAGCTTCCTGTCCAGCATCGCCACCGCCTGCGGCCGCACCTTGGCCACCGCCGTCTCTGCGCGGGCGGCCTCCGCCAGGCGCGCCACGACCGGCGCCGCGCTTCCGCTGGGCGCCACGACCCGGACGGCGACGGCCTGGGTCAGGCGCGGGGCGACCGGCGCCGCGGGCGTCGGCACAGGCCCGGCCACGGC
>CAXTWJ010000342.1:0-3240 GCA_964247925.1 uncultured Sphingomonas sp. | reverse complement strand
GCCACCCTCTCCCCCGAAGGGGAGAGGAAATCAGACGGTGAAGCTTTCCCCACATCCGCAGCTACCGGTCGCGTTCGGATTGGCGAACACGAACCCCGCCGTGAAGTCGTCCTCGACCCAGTCCATCGTGGAGCCGATCAAGTACAGGATCGAGCCGCCATCGACGAACAGCGTGCCGCCGGGCGTGTCGATGCGCTCGTCGAACGGCTTGGCGTCGGTGACGTAATCGACCGAATAGGCGAGGCCCGAGCAGCCCCGGCGCGGCGTGGACAGCTTGACCCCGATCGCGCCGTCGGGCGCGCGCGCCATCAGCGCGGCGATGCGGGCGTGCGCGGACGCGGTCAGGTTCAGCGCGGCGGGGCGGGTTCTCAGGGTCGTCGTGGTCATCGTCATCATGTCCGTCGCAATCCGTTCGTGCCGAGCGTCGTCGAGGCACTCAGCGAGACCTGTCCCTCGACTTCGCTCGTGACGAACGGCAGGGTCACAGCATTCCCAGTTCGAGACGCGCCTCATCGGACATCTTGGCGGGATCCCAGGGCGGGTCCCAGACCAGGTTGACCTCGGCGGTCGCGATGCCCGGCACGGCGGAGACGCGCAGCTCGACCTCGGCGGGCATTGACTCGGCCACGGGGCAATGCGGCGTCGTCAGCGTCATGGTCACCGCCGCATGGCCGTCGTCGGTCACCTCGACGCCATATATCAGGCCGAGCTCGTAGATGTTGACCGGGATCTCGGGGTCGTAGATTTCCTTCAGCGCCGCGACGACAGCCTCGTACAGCACGCCGCCCGGCTCGCCGCTCGGCTCGGCGCGGGGCTGCTGCGCCAGGAAGCCGGCGAGATAGTCGCGCTTGCGCTCCAGCTGATCCGCCGGCGACTCCAGCTCGACGCGCGCCTTGGGCGGCGTCGCCACGCCCTCGACCTCCTCGACCTCGTAGCTCATCCGAAGATCCTCCTGACCCGCTCCACGCCCGCGACCAGCGCGTCGATGTCCGCGGGACCGTTATACACGCCAAAGCTCGCCCGCGCCGTTGCCTCGACCCCCAGCGCGGCCATCAGCGGCTGCGCGCAATGGTGGCCGGCGCGGATCGCGACGCGGGCGTCATCCAAGATGGTGCCGATGTCGTGCGGATGCACCCCCTCGATCGCGAAGGACACGATGCCGGCGGAGTCCTCGGGGCCGAACAGCCTGACCGCGTTGATCCGGCCCAGCGCCGCGCGGGCCCGCGCCACCAGCGCGCTCTCGTGCGCGTGGATGCGAGGGAGGCCGATCGCCTCCACATAGTCGATGGCGGCGTGCAGCCCCAGCGCGCCGACGATGTGCGGCGTCCCCGCCTCGAACCGGCCGGGCGGGGGCGCGTAGGTGGTGCGCTCGAACGACACGCGGTCGATCATCGCGCCGCCGCCCTGCCAGGGGGGCATCTGGTCGAGCAGCTCGGCGCGACCCCACAGCAAGCCGATGCCGGTCGGGCCGTACAGCTTGTGCCCGGAGAAGACGTAGAAATCGCAGCCGAGCTCCGCGACGTCCACGGGCAGGCGCGGCACGGACTGGCAGCCGTCGAGCAGGATCGTCGCCCCGACCGCGTGGGCCAGTTCGACGGCGCGCTTCGCATCGAGCACGGAGCCGAGCACGTTGGACACATGGCTGAGCGCGACCAGCCTGTGCGCGGGCGTGATCATCGCCTCCGCCGCATCCAGGTCGATGCGGCCGTCGGCGGTGAGCGGCACGACGTCGATCGCGGCGCCGGTGCGCTCTGCCGCCATCTGCCACGGCACGATGTTGGCGTGGTGCTCCAGCATCGACAGCAGGATGCGGTCGCCCGCCTTCAGCTGCTGCGCCGCCCAGCATTGCGCGACCAGGTTGATCCCCTCGGTCGCGCCGCGCACGAAGATGCACTCGTCAGGCTGGCCGCCGATGAAGCGTGCGACGCGGGCGCGCGCGGCCTCATAGGCGATCGTCATGTCGGCGGAGCGCGCGTACACGCCGCGATGCACGGTGGCGTAGGTGGTGTCGTAACCCCGGGTGATCGCGTCGATCACGGCCTGCGGCTTCTGCGACGTCGCGGCCGTGTCGAGATACGCCCAGCCCGCCGGGATCGCGGGGAAGTCCGCGACGACGTCGAGGGGCGCGGGATCGGCGAGCGCCATCACAGCACCCGCTCCAGCCAGGCGTCGGCGTCCGCCTCGAACGCCGCGCGCACGGTCTCGTCCGCGATGCGGCCGAGCGCGTCGGCGACGAAGGCGCGGGTCAGCAGCGCCTGGGCGCGCGGGCGCGGGATGCCGCGCGACTCCATGTAGAACAGCGCGCGGGCGTCGAGCTCGCCGACAGTGGCGCCGTGCGCGCATTTCACGTCGTCGGCGAAAATCTCGAGTTCCGGCTTCAGGTTCACGGTCGCGGTGCGTTGCAGGAGGAGGCCGCGCAAGCTCTGTTCGCCGTCGGTCTTCTGCGCGTGGCGCGCGACCTCGACGGCGGCGGCGAGGCTGGCGGTCGAGCGGTCGGCGGCGACGGCGCGCCAGAGCTGGTGCGACTGGCCGTTGGGTTGGGCGTGGCGGACGCGTACCGCGCACTCCTGGCGCTGTTCGTCCGCCGTCAGCAGCGCGCCGCCGACCTCGGCATAGCCGCCCTCGCCGACCGTCACGTGCGCGTCGTAGCGCGTGCTCGCCGCGCCGGCGCCGAGCACGGTGGTGACCAGGCTGGCGCCGGTGCCCAGCGTGGCCTCGTCGCGGATCGAGGTGAAGCCGGCGCTCTGGAGCAGCCGCACCGAGCGCTGCAACCGCGCGGCGCGGCCGAGCGTCACGCGGGTCGCGCGGTTGGACCAGCCCGCGCCGATGAAGGTCTCCACCACCTGGCCGACCGCGTCGTCGGCGAGCTCGATGGTGGCGGGCAGGTGGTTCTCGGCGCCCGTCGCGACGTGGACGACCTGCACGGGGTCGGCGGCGGCGTCGGCGGCGAGGCGAAGTGCCCAGCCCGTGCCCTGCGCGTGGCGGCCGAGCGCGTGGTCGCCGGGCGCATGGTGCTCGATCGTGACACGCTCCACGCGGCTGCTCGCCGCGTCCAGCACGCCGTCCACGAACAGCAGACGGTCGCCGGGCAGGTCGAGCCAGTCGGTGTCGGGCCGTGCCACCGGCGCGAGCGCGGCGGCGGCGGACAGCGCGCCGAGATCGGCCCAGCGCCAGGCTTCGGCGCGGGTGGAGGGAAGGTCGAGGAGGGTCATGCCCAAATCCTCCCCTGCAAGGGGAGGT
>CAXTWJ010000341.1:0-3261 GCA_964247925.1 uncultured Sphingomonas sp. | reverse complement strand
CCAAGCTGTTCTCCGGCGCGGCGACCGCGTTCGGCGCGGAGCCGAACACGCAGGTGAGCCTGGTTGATGCCGCCATGCCCGGGATGCTGCCCGTGCCCAACCGGGAGTGCATCCGCCAGGCAGTCCGCACCGGCATGGCGATCGACGCGCGGATCAACCGGTGGAGCCGGTTCGACCGCAAGAACTATTTCTACGCCGACCTGCCCCAGGGCTATCAGATCAGCCAGCTGTATCACCCGCTCGTCGGTGAGGGGCATCTGGACGTCGCGCCCGACGAGAAGCAGCCGGACGCCGTCAAGCGGATCGGCGTGGAGCGCATCCATGTCGAGCAGGACGCGGGCAAGCTGATGCACGACCAGCACCCGACGCGCTCCTATGTCGATCTCAACCGCTCGGGCGTGGCGCTGATGGAGATCGTCAGCCGGCCGGATATGGGTTCGCCCGCCGAAGCAGGGGCTTACCTGACGAAGCTGCGCTCGATCCTGCGCTATGTCGGCAGTTGCGACGGCAACATGGACCAGGGCTCGATGCGGGCGGACGTGAACGTGTCGGTGCGTCGGCCCGGGCCCATCACTCCTGAAAACCCGCTGGGCACACGCACGGAGACCAAGAACGTCAACTCGATCCGCTTCGTCATGCAGGCGATCGAGCATGAGGCGAAGCGCCAGGTCGCGGTGCTGGAGGAGGGGGGCGCGATCCAGCAGGAGACGCGGCTGTTCAACCCGGACACGGGCGCGACGCGGTCGATGCGGTCCAAGGAGGACGCGCACGACTATCGCTACTTCCCCGATCCCGACCTGCTGCCGCTCGAGCTGGACGAGCAATTCCTGGCAGATTGCCGCGAGTCGCTGCCCGAGCTGCCCGATGCCAAGCGCGCGCGGTATGAGGCGGCTGGCGTGGCGCCGTACAATGCGGGCGTGCTCACCGCCGAGGTGGAGACGGCGCGCTGGTTCGACGCGCTGCTGGACGCGGACGCGCCGGCCGGGCCGGCGGCGAACTGGGTGACGGGCGAGCTGTTCGGCGCGCTCAACCGGCTGGGCGTCGGCATCGAGGCCTCGCCCGTCCAGCCCGTCCAGGCGGCCGAGCTGCTGGCGCTGATCGCCGACGGCACGCTGTCGGGGAGCCTCGCCAAGCAGGTGTTCGAGGTGATGCTGGAGACGGGCGGCTCGCCCGCCGCGATCGTGGAGGAACGCGGCCTCCGGCAGACCAGCGACACCGGCGCGATCGAGGCGGTGATCGCCGACGTGCTGGCGAGGAACCCCGGCCAGCTGGAACAGTATCGCGGCGGCAAGGTGGCGCTGTTCGGCTTTTTCGTCGGCCAGACCATGAAGGCGATGGGCGGCAAGGCCAATCCGGGCGTGGTCAACAAGCTGCTGAAGAAGTCGCTGGGGTAGCGCTGCCGCGACCCCTTGACTCAATGACGAATTTGTCATGTGTTGCGTCTCGCTCGGGGGGCCGGGCGTAACGGGGGTTCAGGATGGGGATGTGTTTCGTCGCGCTTGCGGGCGCGCTGCTGGTCGCCATGCCGGTTTCGGCCCAGACGTCCACGACGATGGCCGTTGGTGGGCCGCAGAGCGCGATCCTACGCACCGGCACCAAGGTTCCGCTCAAGCTCAACGAGGAGCTCACCACCAAGGGCAAGAAGCTGAAGGCCGGGCAGCGCTTCAACATGGAGGTGACCGAGCCCGTGCTGGTCGATGGTCAGACCGTGATCCCGCTCGGCGCGCCGGCGGTGGGCGAGATCACCGACGTGCGCAACAAGGGGATGTGGGGCAAGAGCGGCAAGCTGAACGCGCAGATCCTCTACGTCACGGTGAACGGCCGCCAGATCAGGCTGACGGGCACCTTCGACGACAAGGGGACGGCCGGGGGCGCCGGGGCGGTGGCCACGTCGGCGCTCGTCTTCCTGCCCGCCGGGTTCTTCATGACCGGCACCAGCGCGAAGGTGGCGATCGGGACGCCGGTGACGGGCTTCGTCGGCGAGGATGTACCGCTGGCCTTCACCGGCAGCACGGGCGCCCAGCCGATGGCCGTGCCGGTTTCGGCGACGCCGGCCGAGACGCCGACCGTCACACCGGCGGTGCTGACCAAGACCTCGACGAGCCGATAAAGCGTGCGCCGCAGGCAGGGCGCGGTCGTGCTCGGCGCTGTGCTCCTGTTCGGCCCGGCGGCGTTCGCGCAGTCAGCGGGCGGCGCGGGGCAGGGCGGGGGCGATGCCTATCGCCTCGCCGCGCTCACCTTCCGCCTGCCGGCGGGCGAGAGCGTCGGGTCCAAGCGGTCGGGTGCCTTGTGCCTGCCGGCGGGTCGGATCGCCTGGCGCGAGGCGCGGCCTGAAGGGGACGAGGCGCGCGAGGCAGTGGGCCGGGCGCTGGGCGGAGCGGGGCTGGCGGTCAGGCCTGCGGACGTGGCCGCTGTCGATGACGACACGCCCGCGCGGTTTCGCGTGGCGGGCGAGGTCCGTGGCCTGAAGCTCAGCGCCTGCGTGCCGCCGGGCGGGCTGGGGCGGCTGATCAACCACTCCCATACCGTCAAGGGCGAGGGCGGCATCGCGGTGCGCTGGACGGTGACGGAGCGGTCCGGGCAGCCGACCACGCGGACGAGCTGCGTCGCCTTCACCTATCGGGGCGCCCCCGGCTCGCTGGCCGACATGACGCTGGCCGGGTTGGCGGCAGCGGCGCGTGATCTCGCGGCGGGGCTGCGAGGTGGGATGTCGAGCGAAAGGGCGGCGGCCGAGGAGGTCTGCCGGGCGTTGACGTCGGACGGTTCGGGCTAGTTCAGGTAACGCAAATGCCGCGCAGGCTGCCCCGGCGTAGACTGGGGTCGGACGGGTCGGCTTTGCCAGCCGCCGGCCGAGCTTCAGTAAATCCGCGCGCAACGTGCGTTGCGCGCGGCCGGCTCGTCACGGCGCGTCCATGTCCTGGTTCTTCACCTCGCCCCCGGTGCCGGGATTGCCCGGGAAGTCGCCGGGCGCGGTCATCGGGTCCGGCTCCGGGCCGCCCTCGCCGCGGGCGAGCGCGTCCGAGCGCGCCTCCACCGCTTGGACGATGTCGGGGCGGGGGTCGGCGTCGGTTTCCGGTTCATGGCCCGGGATCGTGTGCTCATCGGCCATCGCTCACATCTCCGGCGGGGTCATGGTGCCCGGGTCGCTGTCGGGCATGGTGGGCGAGGGCTGGTCATAATCGGGACCGGGCGGGCTGATTTCGGGGCCGGGGCCGCGGGGGGGGGGGGGAGAGCGCGGGGGGGGGGGCGGGGGGGGGGGGG
>CAXTWJ010000340.1:0-3267 GCA_964247925.1 uncultured Sphingomonas sp. | reverse complement strand
ATGAAGGCGGAGGACGCCCCCGACATCGCGCTGGTGTGACTTGACCCCTCTCCCCCGAGGGGAGAGGGGCCTGTGAGCTGGAACAGCTTCGGCCGCGTTTTCCGCTTCACGACCTGGGGTGAGTCGCATGGCCCGGCGATCGGGGCGGTGGTGGACGGGTGCCCGCCGGGCTTGAGCCTGTCGGAGGCCGAAAGCCAGCCGTGGCGCGACCGGCGTCGGCCGGGCAGCTCGCGCTTCACAACACAGCGGCGCGAGCCCGACCAGGTCCGTATCCTGTCCGGCGTGTTCGAGGGTCGCACGACCGGCACGCCGATCAGTCTCCTCATCGACAATGTCGATCAGCGGTCGAAGGATTATGCCGACGTCGCGCAGGCCTATCGCCCCGGCCATGCCGACTATGCGTATGACGCGAAATACGGCCTGCGCGACCATCGCGGCGGCGGCCGCTCGTCGGCGCGTGAGACCGCGTCACGCGTCGCCGCCGGCGCGGTCGCGCGACTGGTGATCCCGCAGGTCCGGATCCGCGCCTGGGTGGAGGCGATCGGGGGGGACGCGATCGCGGCGTTCGACGCCGCCGAGATCGATCGCAACCCGTTCTTCTGCCCCGACCCTGCCGCCGCCGCGCGCTGGGAAGGGCTGGTCGACGACGCGCGCCGCGCGGGTTCGTCGCTGGGCGCGGTGGTCGCGTGCGAGGCGACGGGCGTGCCCGCCGGCTGGGGCGCACCGCTCTATGCCAAGCTCGACGCGGAGCTGGCGGCGGCCTGCATGGGCATCAACGCGGTCAAGGGCGTGGAGATCGGCGACGGCTTCGCGGCGGCGGCGGCGCGCGGCGAGGCGAACGCCGACCCGATGCGGCCGGGAGCCGACGGACCCGTCTTCACCGCCAATCATGCGGGCGGCATCGCCGGCGGGATCACAACCGGCCAGCCGATCCGCCTGCGCGTCGCGTTCAAGCCCACCAGCTCCATCCTGACGCCGGTCGACACGATCAGCCCCGCCGGTGAGGCGACGACGATCGTGACCAGGGGCCGACATGATCCGTGCGTCGGCATCCGCGGCGTGCCGGTGGTGGAGGCGATGGTCGCGCTCGTTCTGGCCGACCAGGCGTTGCTCCACCGCGCCCAATGCGGCTGACGCACGGAACGTCGGTGCCGCCAACTCGTTGACTGCTCTACATATCTCAGGAGAGTTGTCATGAAGCTTCACCTTGTTGCGGCGGCCGCGTCGCTGCTGATCCCCGCCGCCGCGCTGGCTCAGACGGGCAGCACGGGCTCCGGCTCGACCGGTTCGACCAGCGGGTCGATGGGTTCGACCACCGGGTCGATGGGCACCAGTGGCTCGACGGGTAGCACGATGAGCACCGGCACGAACGGGACCGCCGGCCAGTCCACCACCACCGGCTCGACCCGCTCCACCCGGTCCAGCAGCCGCCGCTCCGGCCGCGGCCGTTCGGGTACCACCTCGGGCTCGACCACGACCGGCACCACTTCGTCCACCACCGGCACGATGGGCACGATGAGCGGGTCGCCCGGCACGATGGGCACGACCGGGGGCAGCTCCACCACCGGCGTCGATGGCAGTACCGGCACGGCCGGCACCACCGGCGGCATGAACGGGACGATGGGCGGCACCACGGGCGCGACCGCGGGGACGCAGGGCTCCATGACGGGCACGACCGGCACCACGGGCACGACGGGCTCCACCGCGGGAACCGGCACTGCTTCCGGCGGCGTCTCGACCACGCCGACCCCGAACTGAGGCCTGACCGGGCCGGGCTGCGTACCCGGCCCGGCGGTTAGCCGCCCCGTGCTCGCGCGCGGGGGTAGGTGCCCAGCACGCGCAGCCACTTGGCGTGATAGCCAAGCTCGTCCAGCGCGCGATCCAGCCCCGCGTCGCCCGGCCTGCCTTCGACGTCGGCATAGAATTCGGTCGCCGTGAAGCTGCCGCCGCGCTGATAGCTTTCCAGCTTGACCATGTTGACGCCATTGGTCGCGAACCCGCCCAGCGCCTTGTACAGCGCGGCGGGCACGTTCTTTACCTCGAAGATCAGCGTCGTCATCCACGGCCCGTCCCCGACCGGCCGGCCGCCCCCGGACGCGAGGACCACGAACCGCGTGGTGTTGTGCTCGGCATCCGCGATGTCGCCCGCCAGCACCTCCAGCCCGTACAGCGCCGCCGCGCCCGGGGGGGCGAGCGCGGCCACGGTGGGATCGCCCCGTTCCGCCACCAGCGCGGCGGCCCCCGCCGTGTCGGGATAGCTCGCCGGGCGTATTCCATGCGCCTTGAGCCAGTGTCGGCATTGGCCCAGCGCCTGCGGATGGCTGACCGCCTCCGTCACCTCACCGATCGGGCCCGACCCCATCAGCGCGTAGCGGATCGGCAGGAAATGCTCGCCCGTAATCACCAGCCCCGATTCGGGCAGCAGGAAGTGGATGTCCGCCACGCGCCCGTGCAGCGAGTTCTCGATGGGGATCACCGCGCAGTCGGCGCGACCCTCCTTCACCGCGTCCAGCGCGTCCGCGAAATCGAAACAGGGCAGCGGCAGCCCGTCGGGAAAGCACTCCCGCGCGGCGATGTGGCTGTTGGCGCCCGGCGCACCCTGAAAGGCGACCGCGCGCTCCGGCTCCGTCGCTGCGGCGGTGGCCATGGCGATGACCAGGGCGCGGGCGGGGGCGGCGAAGCTGTCCATCGGCAACCGCCGTTACGGTAGCGGCACGCGCGCGCCAAGCGGGACGCCAAATGCTTGCGGCGACCGCGCCCCTTTTCTAAGGGATGGGGCAAACTCCACGCGAAGGCTGCCGACAGATAATGGACAATCGCACCAACACGTTCGCCGGCTGGATGCTGGCCGCCTTTGGAACGGCGCTGGGCCTGTCGATCGTCGGCGGCATGGTATTCCACCACGAGAAGCCCGAGAAGGAAGGCTATCCGGTCGAAGCGGCGGCGGAGGCCGGCGGCGGCGGTGGCGAGGCGGCCGATACGCCGATCGCGACCCGGCTCGCCAGCGCGGACGCGACCAAGGGCGCGGACGTGTTCAAGAAGTGCGCGGCGTGCCACACGGTGAACCAGGGCGGCGCCAACGGCGTCGGCCCGAACCTGTATGCGGTGCTGGGCGACGGGATCGCGCAGGGGCGCGCGGGCTATGACTTTTCGGGCGCGCTCAAGGGCGTGGGCGGCAAGTGGGATTTCGAGAAGATCGACGCCTGGCTGAAGAGCCCGCGCAAGTTCGCCGACGGCACCAAGATGACCTTCGCCGGTCTGTCTAAC
>CAXTWJ010000339.1:2572-3279 GCA_964247925.1 uncultured Sphingomonas sp. | reverse complement strand
AGACGGGCGCGCCCACCGCCTGGGTCCCGTCCCCCACCGCCGCCACGCTGCACGCGACGCACTATCACCAGGTCGACGTGCCGGCCCGCCAGGCCGACCGCCGCGCCGAGCCGATCGCGCCACTCGCCGACCTGCTCACCGTCCCGCTCGCGACCGGGCGCAACTGGCAGCCCGACGAAGTCCGCGAGGAGCTGGACAACAACGCGCAGGGCATCCTCGGCTATGTCGTCCGCTGGGTCGATCAGGGCGTGGGCTGCTCCAAGGTGCCCGACATCCACGACGTCGGCCTGATGGAGGACCGCGCGACGCTGCGGATCAGCTCGCAGCACATGGCCAACTGGCTGCTCCACGGCGTCGCGACACCGGCGGAGGCCGACGCCGCGCTGACCCGCATGGCGGGCAAGGTCGATGCGCAGAATGCGGGCGACCCGCTCTACCGGCCGCTCACGCCCGACAGCCTCGCCTTCCAGGCCGCCCGCGCGCTGGTGTTCGAGGGCGTCGAGCAGCCGAGCGGCTATACCGAGCCGCTGCTGCACCGCTTCCGACAGCGCGCCAAGGCGGACGACTGATGCCGCTCTATGCCATCGCCGGCACGCAGCCGATCATCCACCCCACCGCCTGGGTCGCGCCCTCGGCCCCGCGGCTCGGCGCCCGGCCGCGGGGCGCGGGCGCGGCCGGGGGGGTGGGGGGGGGGGTGCCCGCCGCCC
>CAXTWJ010000339.1:0-2562 GCA_964247925.1 uncultured Sphingomonas sp. | reverse complement strand
CCCGCCCCCCCCCCCCCCCCCGGGGGGCGCCCCCGCGGCCGTGCTCCGGGGCGCGGGGCCGGGGGGGGGGGCCGCGTCCGTGTGGTTCGGGGCGGTGATCCGCGCCGACAACACGCCCATCGTGATCGGCGCGCGGACCAACATCCAGGAGGGCGCGATGCTCCATTCCGACCCCGGCGCGCCGCTAAGCGTGGGGGAGGGCTGCACCGTCGGCCACCACGCGATCCTGCACGGCTGCACGCTGGGCGCCCATGTGCTGGTCGGGATGGGCGCGACCGTGCTCAACCGCGCGGCCATCGGCGACGAGTGCTTGATCGGCGCCGGCGCGCTGGTGACGGAGGGCAAGGCGTTCGCGCCCGGCCAACTGATCGTCGGCAGCCCCGCCCGTGCGGTCCGGGCGCTGGACGACACAGCGCTCGCGGGGCTGCGCCGGTCGGCCGAGCACTATGCCGCCAAGGCTCTGGATTACGCGGCCGGCCTGACGCGGGTCGGTTGACGGGCACAATCCTGCGACAATTGGTCGTTAGGCGCGCCGGCTCATGGCGACGGGATGGGTGATGCGGCACGCGGGACTGGTGATGGCGATCGGGTCGACCCCCGCGTTGTTGATGGCCCAGCAGGCGCCCGCGCCGACCGCACCGCAGCGGCCCGCGCCGGCGCCCGCCGACGACGCGGCGGACGAGCCCGACATTATCGTGCGCGGCACCCGCAACCTGCCCGGCTCGGTCGTCGGCGACATCCCGCCCGAGGAACAGCTCGGTCCCGCCGACATCCGCTCCTATGGCGTGTCTTCGGTCCAGGACCTGCTGACCGAGTTGGCGCCGCAGACCCGCTCGGGCTTCGGCGGCCCGCCGGTGGTGCTGCTGAACGGCAAGCGGATCGCCGGCTTTCAGGAGATCCGCGATATCCCGACCGAGGCGATCGCGCGCGTCGATATCCTGCCGGAGGAGGTCGCGCTCAAATACGGCTACCGCGCCGACCAGCGCGTGGTGAACATCGTGCGGCGCCGCCGGTTTCGCGCCGTCACCGCCGAGCGCGCCGACCGCGGGCCGACGGCCGGCGGGCGACAGGCGCCGCAGGTCGAGCTCGACCTGCTCAACATCCGCAACGGCGGTCGGCTGAACCTGCACACGACGTACCAGGAAGCGGGCGCGCTGACCGAAAGCGAGCGCTCGATCCTGCCCACGGCGACGGCCGGCACCGCGGCGGACCAGCGCCCGTTTCGCACGCTGCTCCCCGCCACGCAGAGCTTCTCCAGCAACCTGGTCTATGCCCGCCCCGTCGGCCCCGTGCAGGCGACGCTCAACGGCGAGGTGACCGCGACCAGCAGCCGCGGCCGTTTTGGCCTGCCGAGCGCGACCTTCGCGCTGCCGGACGGTTCGACGGTCACGGACGTATTGAACGGCGGTGACTTTTTGCCCCTGGGCCAGCGCAATTCGTCTGTTGCGGAGCATCTCGGCGCGTCGGGCACCGGTCAGCTGGGCGGCTGGCAGTATTTCGTCGGCGCCACCTATGACCGTACCGATGGCGAAACCTTCACCGACACCGGCGTCGACGCCAGTGCGTTCCAGGCGCGGCTGAACGCGCTCGATCCGACCGTCAATCCGCTCGCTGTCCTGACGGCTCGGGACATCGCGCCCGGCATCGCCAATCGCGGCACGTCGCACAGCAGCGTCGCGGGGCTGGACGCGCTGTTCAACGGCTCGGTCGCGAGCCTGCCGGCGGGGCCGATCTCAACGGCGGTCCACCTCATCGCGCAGACCAGCGATTTCGCCAGCCGCTCGTTACGTGCCGGGCTGGCGACGGCGGGAAGCGTGTCGCGCGACCGGGTCAACGGCCAGCTCAACGTCGATGTCCCGATCGCGAGCAAGAGCAAGGGGGTGCTGCCGTGGCTCGGCACGCTGTCGCTGAACGGCAATGTCGCGGTCGACCAGCTTTCCGACTTCGGCACGCTCACGACCTGGGGCTATGGCGCGAATTGGTCGCCGGTGACGGGCGTGCGCCTCATTGGTTCGGTCGCCGACCAGGACCAGGCGCCGACCGCGCAGCAGCTGGGCGATCCGCAGGTGCTCACCCCCAATGTCCGCGTCTTCGACTATGTGCTGGGTGCCACGGCGACCGTGACCACGATCACCGGCGGCAACGTGCAACTACGATCGGACAGCCGTCACACGACCAAGCTGGGGCTGACCTCGAAACCCTGGAGCGCGCGCGATCTGACCTTCACGGCCGACTTTACCGCGACCAGGGTCGATGACCCGATCGCGAGCTTTCCCGCCGCCACGGCCCAGATCGCGGCCGCGTTCCCCGATCGTTTCACGCGCGATGCGGACGGTCGGCTGCTGCGGCTCGATACGCGCCCGATCAACTTCGCGCGGACCCGCGACAGCGAGCTGCGCTACGGCTTCGATTTTTCCGTGCCGCTCAAGTCGAAGCTGCAGAAGCAGATCGAGGCGTTCCGCGCCGGCACCGGCCCGAACCCGTTTGAGGGGTTGCGCCCACCCGGCGGGTTCGGTGGGCAGCGTGGGAGTGGCGAAGGTGGCCCGCCGCCCGGTGGCGCTC
>CAXTWJ010000338.1:0-3290 GCA_964247925.1 uncultured Sphingomonas sp. | reverse complement strand
GTTCGGCGGCACGGCGACGCTGACCGGCGGCACCGGCCAGGTCCGCGCCACGATCGCGGGCACGCGCGGCCGCGCCTTCGACATCCAGACGGTCGTGGCGATCGCGCCCGACGGCTATACGGTCACCGCCGCCGGCACGCTCGACCGCCGTCCGCTGCGCCTGCTCGAGCCGGCGCGCCTCACTCCGCGCGACGGGGGGTGGCAACTCAGCCCCACGCGACTGGCGTTTGGTGGCGGCGAAGCCCGCATCGGCGCCACGCTGGGCGCCACCTACGCCAACTTCGACATCACATTGCTCAGGGTTCCCCTCGCGCTCCTCGATATCGCCTACCCCGGCCTAGGCCTCTCCGGCACCGCCTCCGGCTCGCTAAGCGTGAACAATGGGATGAATCCGACGGGCAGCGCGAACCTCACCATCCGCGGCCTCTCGCGCTCCGGGCTGGTGCTGACGTCGCGCCCCGTCGATGTCGGCATCGCCGCGCTGCTGACCCCCGACCGGCTCGGCATCCGCGCGATCGCGGCCTCGAACGGCAAGACCGTCGGCCGCGCGCAGGCGCTGCTGACCCCGCTCGGCACGGGCGACCTCGCCACCCGGATCGCGCAGGCGCCGATGCTGGCCCAGCTCCGCTATGCCGGGCCGGCGGACACGCTCTGGCGGCTGACCGGCGTGGAGCTGTTCGACCTGTCTGGTCCCGTGTCGATCGGCGCTGACGTGAGCGGGCGACTGACGCGGCCCGTGATCCGGGGCGTGGTGCAGGCGCAGGGCGCGCGGATCGAGAGCGCCACCACCGGCACCGTGCTGACCGATGTGCAGGCCAGCGGCCAGTTCGCCGGCTCGCGCCTGCAGATCGACCGCTTCGCCGGACAGGCCGGGCGCGACGGGCGGGTCACCGGCGCGGGGGCGTTCGACTTCGCCGCCGCGCACGGCATCGGCATCGACCTCCGCCTCCAGGCCGATCACGCCGCGATGATCAACCGCGACGACATCGGCGCCACCGTCACCGGCCCCCTGCGGTTCCTGTCCGATGGGGCGGGCGGCACCATCTCGGGCGACGTCACGCTGGAGCGCAGCCGCTATCGGCTGGGTCAGGCGACGGCGGCGAGCGCGGTGCCCCAGCTCGCGGTGAAAGAGATCAACCTGCCCGGCGGCGGCGAGGAGGACGAGGCGCCGCGCGCGCCCTGGACGCTGCAGCTCCACGCTCGAGCGCCGCGTGCGCTGATCGTCAGCGGGCTGGGGCTGACGAGCGAATGGTCCGCCAATATTACGGTCGGCGGCGAGCCGCAGAACCCGGCGATCAGCGGCCGCGCGACGCTGATCCGCGGCGATTACGAGTTCGCCGGCCGCGAGTTCCAGCTGGAGCGCGGCGTGATCCGCTTCGACGGCGCCGTCCCCGCCAACCCGGCGCTCGACATCGCCGCCGATGCCGACACGACGGGGCTGAGCGCGCAGATCAGGGTGACGGGGACGGGATCGAAGCCGGAGATCAGCTTCACCAGCACGCCCGCGCTGCCGCAGGACGAGCTGCTGTCGCGCCTGCTGTTCGGCACGTCGATCACCAACCTGTCCGCGCCCGAGGCGCTGCAGCTAGCCGCCGCCGTGGCCGCGCTTCAGGGCGGCGGCGGCGGGCTGAACCCGATCAACGCGGTGCGCCGCGCCGCAGGGCTCGACCGCCTGCGCATCCTGCCCGCCGACCCGCAGACGGGGCAGGGCACGTCGGTCGCGGCGGGCAAATACGTGACCCGCCGGCTTTATGCGGAGATCGTGACGGACGGGCAGGGCTATTCCGCTACCCAGGTCGAGTTCCAGGTGACGCGCTGGCTGTCGCTGCTGTCCTCCATATCCACGCTGGGTCGCCAGAGCGCGAACGTGCGCGTGTCGAAGGACTATTAGTTCGGCGCGCCCACGATCGCCTTCACCTCCATGAAGTCGGCCAGCCCGTATTTCCCGCCCTCGCGACCGTTGCCCGACTGCTTGTAGCCGCCGAACGGCGTGCCGTTGCCGCCGGCCCAGCCATTGATCGAGACCAGTCCGGCGCGCAGCTTCGGGGCGACCTCCGCCGCTTCGGCCGGGTCGCCGGAAATCGTGGCGGACAGGCCGTAATCGGTGTCGTTCGCCAGTCGCACCGCCTCGTCGCGGTCGGCATAGGTCGTGATCGTCGCGACGGGGCCGAACGTCTCCTCGCGCCAGATGCGCATGCCAGGCGTCACGTCGGCAAGCAGCGTGGGGCGGACATAATAGCCCGCGTTGCGCCCGTCGGGCCGGCCCGGGCCGCCGGTGACCAGCGTGGCGCCCTCGTCGATCGCCGACTGGATCAGCTCCTGGATTTTCGCGAACTGCGCTCCGTTGACGACCGGGCCGATATGCGCGCCCATCTCGGCGGGATCGCCAACGGGCGTCGCCTCCATGATGCCCTTCACCGTCGCGGTCGCGTTCGCCACCTGGTCCCGGTGGACCAGCAGGCGAGTGGGCGCGATGCAGCTCTGGCCGCTGTTCGCCAGCACGCCATGCACGGTGGGCGGCAGCACGGCCGCGAGATCGGCGCCCGGGAGCACCAGGTTGGGCGCCTTGCCGCCCAGCTCCTGATGCACGCGCTTCACCGTCGGCGCGGCGGCCTGCGCGACCGCGATCCCGGCGCGCGTCGAGCCGGTGAAGCTGACCATGTCGACGTCGCGATGCGCGCTCAGCGCGGCGCCCACGCCGGGGCCGTCGCCGTTGATCAGATTGAACACGCCCGCGGGCACGCCGGCCGCGTCCAGCACCTCCGCCAGAATCACCGCGCAGGACGGACACTCCTCCGACGGCTTGAGGATCATCGTGTCGCCCGCCGCCAGCGCGGGCGCGACCTTGGCGCAGATCTGGTTGAGCGGCCAGTTCCACGGCGTGATCATCGCCACCACGCCGATGGGCTCGTGCACCACGCGCGCCTTGCCGATCCGCTCCTCCCAGCTGAACTCGCCGAGCGCCTTGAGCGTGGTGAGGAAATAGCCGAGCCCGGCGGGCACCTGCGCCGCCTGCGCGAAGCCGATGGGGGCGCCCATCTCGTCGCTCACCGCCTTTGCCAGGTCGGGGATGCGCGCCTTGTATTCCTCGACGATCCGCTCGAGCAGCGCGGTGCGCTCGGCGACGCTCGTCTGGCTGAAGCCGGCGAAGGCGCGGCGCGCGGCGGCGACGGCCTTGTCGACATCGGCGGCGTTGCCGAGCGTGATCGCGGTGACCGGCTGCTCGGTGGCGGGGTTGATGACCTGCGCGGCGCGGCCGCCCTCGCTGTCCACCCACTGCCCGTCGATAT
>CAXTWJ010000337.1:0-3294 GCA_964247925.1 uncultured Sphingomonas sp. | reverse complement strand
CCGATCGCCCGCACGCCTGGTTCGCGCAGAACGCGATCGCGACCGTGCCGTTCAGCTATCCGGGCGCGGGGCGGCGGGTCTATCCCGGCTTCCTGCAGCTCGCCGGGTTCCTGTCGATGAACCTCGGCAACCACCTGATGAGCCATTGGGAGATGTTCAAGCATCTGGTCGCCGGCGACGGCGAGAGCGCCGACGCGACCAAGGACTTCTACGAGGAATACCGCTCGGTGTGCGACATGACCGCGGAATTCTACCTCGAGACGGTCGATCTGGTGTTCCAGACGCACGCGCTGCCCAACGGCACGATGACCCATCGCGGGCGCCGCGTCGATCCGGGCGCGATCACCGATGTCGGCCTGCTCGCGATCGAGGGCGAGCGCGACGACATCTCCGGGGTCGGCCAGACGCGCGCGGCGCTGACGCTGGCGACCGGCCTGCCCGACGCGAAGAAGCGCTATCACCTCGCCGCGGGCGCGGGCCATTACGGCATCTTCAACGGCTCCAAATGGCGCGAGAGCATCGCGCCGGTGGTGGAGGCGTGGATGGCGGCGAACGGCTGAGCGCCGTTCGCCCTGAGCTTGTCGAAGGGCATCTCGCCTTTTTTGCAAGGCGAGCGGTGCTTCGACAGCTCAGCACGAACGGAAGGGGTCAGGCGACCGAGTCCACCACCGCGTGGCTGGAGCTCTCGGACGGGCTGATCGTGCCGCCGAACAGCATCTTCAGCCGGCCGGAGACGGACACGTCCGTCTCCCACAGCTCCGCCGAGCCGATGTCGAAGCGGTTGAGTCGCGCCTCGGCCTTGCCGTTGGGAAACCAGGCCTCGACGCGGTTGTCCCACAGCTGGTCGAAGGTCGCCTGGTCGGTCTCCTGGCTGACCGTGCCGGCCAGGCAGGCGAAGAAATCATGTCCCTTGCCCACGAACTGCGCCATCGCCTCGCCGCCCTTGGCGATGCGATTGTCGTGGCCGGAGAAGATGAACAGCGTGTTGGGCTGGGCCTCGTCCGTCTTGACGTTCATCGGCTCCGAATGGCCGCCATCGGTCAGGCCGATCATCACGAAGGGCGAGTCCTTCAGATGGGCGAGGAACTTGGCGGCGACTTCCTGGGGCGAATCCTTGTCGGCCATCGGGCATTCTCCTGTGATCGGTTCGGATGGAGAACGACGCGAGCGGGGGTTGGTTGCGCGCTTGCGACCGCTCGCCCATGACGAACGCGGCGGCGATCCTGCCGTCACCTCACAGGAGATGATCCATGGCGATTGTCGATCTGTGCGCGTTCGTGGGCGCCTTGTGCGCCTTCGCGGCCTTGATCGTGAGAGCGATCGAGGCAGCCCGCAAGGGCTAGCACCGGGAGGGGCCTGGGCTGCAACCCGGGCCCCAAACGGAAAAGCCCCGGCCGCTGCAACGACCGGGGCTCCTCACAGAAGGCGTCCATGACAGCGCCGACCGTTCCGATACATAGCGTATTGCCCTTAACGCTTCAACTCGCCGCGCCCATGTCGGCCTGCAGCACGGCGGCCGCGCCGCGCAGCTCCAGCTGCGCCCGTTCGACGACCGCGACCGGCACGGTGCGCAGCCGGCGGCCGAGCTCGCCTTTCGCCTCCAAGCGCTGACGGAAGGGGGAGCCGGCGAAGTGGCCGTGCAGCGCGCGCGCGAGCGGGCCGGTCAGGACACGCCGTCCCCGGCGTCGAACGCCAGCACCATTTCGCCCGTGAAGTCGTCCAGATAGCCGGTGAACAGCTCGACCGCGGCGGATTACCTCCTCGGCATCCTTCAGACCGGTTGACCCGCCTAGCACCTCATCGGCGGATCACCCGCCGGCGCTGAGCAGCGTCTCCGCGTCGAGATAGCGCGATCCGCGACTGGCCATCGCATCCGCCAGGCGCGCCTCCGGCGCCGTCGCCGGGTGGAACCGGATGTGCCCCGCCTCGCTCGGCCCGAACCGGACGGACGCACGCCCGACGTCGGCGACGAGCCCGATGCCGTGGTCACCGTCGCCCCTCCCGGTCGAGAGCGATCGCGGAAGAAGGTCGACATGGATCATTCCAGGGACGGTGACGCTCGATGATGCAACCGGGATTAAAGCACCTCGAAGAGCCCCGCCGCGCCCATGCCGCCGCCGACGCACATGGTCACGACGACGTATCTCGCGCCGCGCCGTTTGCCCTCGATCAGCGCGTGGCCCGTCATGCGCGCGCCGCTCATGCCATAGGGATGGCCGATCGAGATCGCGCCGCCGTTGACGTTCAGCAGCTCGTCGGGGATGCCCAGCCTGTCGCGGCAGTACAGCACCTGCACCGCGAAGGCTTCGTTCAGCTCCCACAGGCCGATGTCATCCATCTTGAGCCCATTGCGCTCGAGCAGCTTGGGGATCGCGAACACCGGACCGATGCCCATCTCGTCGGGCTCCGTGCCCGCCACCGCCATGCCGACGTAGCGGCCGAGCGGCGTCAGGCCGCGGCTCGACGCCAGCTTCTCTTCCATCAGCACGCT
This sequence comes from uncultured Sphingomonas sp., assembly GCA_964247925.1. GTDB lineage: Bacteria > Pseudomonadota > Alphaproteobacteria > Sphingomonadales > Sphingomonadaceae > Sphingomonas. Next base: position 803 of record CAXTWJ010000337.1, on the reverse strand, counting down.
GGCCGAGGCGCCGTCGGACAGCTGCGAGGCGTTGCCGGCGGTGATCGTGTGGTCGGGGCCGAGCACGGCCTTGAGCGACTGCAGCCCCTCCAGGGTGGTGTCGGCACGGTTGCCCTCGTCCCTGGCGAGCGTCACCTCCTTGGGCGTGACCGCCTTGGTGTCCTTGTCCACCAGGTTCATGGTCGCGGTCACGGCCACGATCTCGTCGTCGAACTTGCCCGCCGCCTGCGCCGCGGCGGTGCGCTGCTGCGACTGAAGGCCATAGGCGTCCATCGCGTCGCGCGAGATGCCGTAACGCTCGGCCACCACTTCCGCCGTCTGCAGCATGGGCATGTAGATGTCGTTGTGCCGCTTCAGCAGTTCGGGATCGGGCGCGACGCGCATCTGCGGGGTCTGCACCAGGCTGATGCTCTCGACGCCGCCGCCGATCGTGACATCCATGCCATCGACGACCACCTGCTTGGCCGCGGTCGCGATCGCCATCAGGCCCGACGCGCACTGGCGATCGACCGACATCCCCGCGACGGAGGTGGGCAGGCCGGCGCGCAGCAGCGACGTGCGCGCGATGTTGCCGGCCTGATGTCCCTGCTGCAGCGCGGCGCCGAGGATCACGTCCTGCACCTCCGCCCCGTCGATGCCGGCGCGCTCCACCGCCGCCCTGATGGCGTGCGACGCGAGCGTGGGGGAGGGCAGGTTGTTGAACGCGCCGCGATAGGCGCGGCCGATCGGCGTGCGGGCGGTGGAAACGATGACGGCGGAACGCATGATGGAAAGTCCTTCTGTTCTCCCCTCCCGCTTGCGGG
>CAXTWJ010000336.1:393-3309 GCA_964247925.1 uncultured Sphingomonas sp. | reverse complement strand
ATCCCGTCCGTTTGCCGTTCTGATCATCCTGCCCGAGTGTCCGCAGGAAACTCTCTAATAGTAGAAGGTTAAGTGCGGACATGATGGCCGAGGGTGGTGCTGGTTCACCTCGACCTCGACCACATGAACTTGCCCGCAGGTGCTGGTTCGACGCTTGCTGGCGCGGCCCCGTGCCGCGCCAGCAAGGGGCGACCGGTGCCAAGGGCCGGGGACGCGCGAGGCGCGGCACCGTTCGACATGAGCGATCATGCTGGTCAGTTCGGGCGTCGGCCTTGCCGGTCCCGCTTTGGCGGTCCCGTCCGCGCCCACCGCGAACAGCTTCACTGGCTCGACACCACGGGTGCCGACCCAGATCGCTGTTCTCCATCGAGCACGACAAGTTCACCTCGACGGGGGATGCTGCCTGCTCGACCGCTGCCAACCTGATGATCGGGCGACAGCCCCCTATGGAACGGCGCACGGACGGTGTTCCAGAAACCTGCCCGACTTCACGCTCTCGACAGGCGCGGTTTTCCGTCGATCCGGCAGCGCGCTTCCGACCGTTCCAGAACCAGTTGGGATGGAGCGGCGACACCCGCCAGGGGCGGGTGTCGGTGAAGATGAATAATGCGGGCGAGCAGGCGACGGGGGTATCTTGAGGATGTCGGACAAGAGTGTCCGCCACCTCACAGAGAGACTACCATGTTCATCCGTTTCAGCCGCTACCCGTTCGCCATCGACGACATCGCGTGGCCGACCAGCCACCCGCACCTGCCCGACACCGCCGAAGTCGGTCTGCCCTCCTACCTCGTCGAGGCTGACGAGATCGACGACGATGAGTGGGACGACTACATCTTGGAGGCGCTCACGGCCAAGTTCGGCGTGCGCCCGGTCGAGTTCGGCGGCTTCCAACCCGCCGACTGATGCTGCGGCGTGGCGATCGACCCTGCGGCACCATTTGCTTGACGCATTCCAGAACTGTGAGACGGTTCTGGAATGACCAAGCGCGTAGCGATCTATACCCGTGTTTCGACCAACGACGGGAAGCAGACCACCGAGAACCAGCTACGCGACCTCCACATGATGGCGGAGCGCATGGGCTGGGAGATCGTCGCCCACTACACCGACGAGGGCATCTCCGGCGCACGCGGGCGCGACAAGCGTCCCGGCCTCGACGCGATGCTCAAGGCCATCACCCGGCGCGAGTTCGACATGGTGGCGGCGTGGTCGGTCTGTCGCCTCGGTCGATCGCTCCAGCACCTCGTCAGCCTGCTCGGCGACCTCGATGCGCGCGGCGTCGATCTCTACCTCCATGTCCAAGCGCTCGACACCTCCACGCCCTCGGGCAAGGCCATGTTCGGCATGCTGGGCGTATTCGCCGAGTTCGAGCGCTCGATGATCTCCGAACGGGTCCGTGCCGGTCTCGCCCGCAGCGGCAAGAAGGGCGGTCGCCCGCGCCTCGACGCCGACAAGGCCGAACGGATCAGGCGCTCCCTCGCAACCGGCACCAGCATCAACGCCACGGCGAAGAAGCTGCGCGTCGGTGTCGGCACCGTCCATCGGCTCAAGCAACAGATGGCACTCGCCGCCTGACCGCGCCGCCATGGCAGCACCGGCCTACAGGCTCCGCACCCACTCCATCGCTTCCTCCGCCGTCATCACCTTGCCGGGTGCCGCCTCCGCAGCCGCCACCACCTCACCCAGCCACTCGATGAACTCGGGCGATGCCTCCCCGCGACACAGCGGACACGGCCCGTCGAGTCCTTCGTCCCCGCACCCTCCCACGAAAGCGTCGCTCATGCCTCACTCCCTCGACCTCGACGCCGACAACACCATCGGACCACCCGATGCCCAGCCTACCACGCGCACCATCATCGAACGCTTGAAGGACCGGCCAGGGCCGGTCAGCACTGCGTCGTCAGATGGTCGCCCCGATGGGGATGATGCGGTCCCTTCGCCCGCTCCAGCGTGCCGCGCGAGACGTAGCGCAGCACCATCAAGCCCCAGTATCGCATGGCCGGCCTCGCTGCAGCAAGGACCGACGACGCGGCTTTGGCGTGGCGCTATACCTCACGCATGACCCAAGCACCTATCCGAGTCGGCATCGGCGGCTGGACGTATGAACCCTGGCGGGGCACCTTCTACCCCGACAAGTGGCCGCACAAGCGCGAGCTGGAGTTCGCCAGCCGGCACGTCACCGCGATCGAGATCAATGGCACCTATTATTCCACCTTCAAGCCGCAGAGCTTCGCCGGGTGGCGCGACACGGCGCCGGACGGGTTCGTGTTCGCGGTGAAGGCATCGCGCTTCTGCACCAACCGCAAGGTGCTGGCGGAGGCGGGCGAGTCGATCCAGCGGTTCTGCGGGCAGGGGCTGGTGGAGCTCGGCCCCAAGCTGGGGCCGATCCTGTGGCAGTTCATGGCGACCAAGCAGTTCGACGCGGACGACTTCGGCGCGTTCCTGAAGCTGCTGCCGGCGACGCAGGACGGCGTCGCGCTGCGCCACGCGGTGCAGGTCCGGCACGGAAGCTTCGCATGTCCCGAGTTCGTGGCCATGGCGCGCGCGGCGGGAGTGGCGCTGGTGTACGCCGATTCGGCGGAATATCCGGCGATCGCCGACGTCACGGGGCCGTTCGTCTATGCGCGGCTCGAGCAGGGCATCGAGGCGGAGCCGGCCGGCTATACGCCAGCGGCGCTCGATCGCTGGGCCGACGCGGCGCGGGGCTGGGCGGCAGGCGGCCAGCCCGAAGGCCTGCCCTATGTCGCTGACCACACCGCCCCGAAGCAGCCGCGCGAGACCTTCACCTTCTTCATCAACGGCGCCAAGGTGCGGGCGCCCGCCGGCGCGCAGGCGCTACTCGACCGATTGGGGCTCAGCCGGCTCCGGTAAGCGGGGCCAGCGCCGGGGCAGGGGCGGGCGCTGGCCGCGCCTGACCGG
>CAXTWJ010000336.1:0-383 GCA_964247925.1 uncultured Sphingomonas sp. | reverse complement strand
AGTTGTTGACGAAGGTCATGCCGGGCCGCGCCTGCCGGGCGAGCGCCGCCGACTCCAGCTGGTCCAGCGCCTGGCGCGCGGCGACGTAGCGGCTCGCCTCCGCATCCCAGTTCGCCGCCGATGACGCGCCGGGCAGCTGGCGCACCTCCGCCAGCGACGCCTCGACCTGCCCCTCGTCGAGCAGGCGGCGCGCGCGCGCGAGCCGGTCGAGCGGCAGCGGCGACGGTGTGCCCGCGCGCCGCACCACCACCAGCGTGCGCAGGCCGTGGCGCACCGCGTCCCACCAGCTCCCGGCGTCGCCAACGCCCGCGCCAGTCGCCAGCATCGGCCCCAGCCCCTCCAGACCCTGCCGCAGCGACTCCAGTGTCACCGGCCGTGCAGCC
>CAXTWJ010000335.1:498-3315 GCA_964247925.1 uncultured Sphingomonas sp. | reverse complement strand
GGGCGGGCGCCCCAAAGGCGCCGCGCGCGAGCCGCGCCCGCCCGATCGCGCCGGCGCACATGGCGCAGGGTTCCAGCGTCACCCACAGGTCGCAGTCTTCCAGCCGCTCGCGTCCCAGCCGGCCAGCGGCGGCGCGGATGGCCCTGATCTCCGCATGCGCGGTGGGGTCGCGCAGCAGCCGTGGCGCGTTGGCGGCGAGCGCGATCACCTCTCCGCCATGGACCACCGCCGCGCCGACCGGCACTTCGCCCTCCGCCCCGGCGGCGCGCGCGGCGGCGAGAGCCTGGGCCATGGGGTCGGGGAGCGGAAACATGGTCCTCGCCTGCCCCGCCCGGCTTCGTGAGTCTATTGCGCGTTGCCTGGCTGGCCCGCCTTCTCGACGTTGATGGTCGGCACGGTGACCGTCTTCTGCTCCTTGCCGACTGTCACCCGACCGACATCGGCGTGAAAGGCGGGCGCCTGCACCACGGCGGCGCGCGTCTGGTCGAGGCGGATGATGCCGAGATAAAGACAGGCGGCGAGCACCAGCACCGCCAGGCCGAGCAGAACAAGAAGCGCGCGCATGAGCATTGGCCTTTCGGGCGGAAACGGTTCGTGCGCGTAACAACGCCGCGCCCCCGCGCCGGTTGCACCCGGTTGACGCAAGCGGGCCAGGCGGTTAAGCGCGCTCCCTTTCCGGGTCCGCCCGCATATCAGGATCGAAATCATGGCGCGCATCTGCGAGCTGACCGGCAAGGGCCGGCAGGTGGGGAACAACGTGTCCCACGCGAATAACAAGACCAAGCGGACCTTCCTGCCGAACCTGCAGAACGTGACGCTCTTGTCCGATTCGCTGGAGCGCTCGGTGCGCCTGCGCGTTTCCACCCACGGGCTGCGCTCCGTCGAGCACAATGGCGGGCTGGACAACTGGCTGGTCAAGACGTCCGACGACAAGCTGTCGCTGCGCTGCCGCCGGCTGAAGCGGGATATCGTGAAGAAGGTCGCAGGCGGCACGACGGCAGCGTAGCTGCCGGCGAAAGGCCAGGACCGGCCGGCGGATCGGCGCCAGCGCATCCGTTCGACGTCAAGCGGCGGCTTTGCCGTCGCCGCCTTGATCGTCAATCCAGCCCGAACTTCACCAGATAAGAGTGTTCCCACGCGTCCTGGTCGTCGTCGGAGCACAGCCACAGCACCGTTCGACCCCCCTCGACGGTTGCGGCGATCCCTTCGAAATTGGCGTGGATCAGCGGCGCCGCGAGTCGCGCGATCTCCCGCCCACCGATGACCACTCCCGGTCGGATCGCGCCGGGGTCGATCGTGACCAGGGCGCTGGCGAAGCGCAGCGGCAGCGTCCAGCGGCGATTGAGCACGAGCAGCCGTCCATCCGGTAGCTCGATGACGTCGGACGGATTGAAACCGGCCGGCGGCCGATAACGGAAACGCAACGGCGGTCGGCGATCGCTGGTCGGATCACCCGCGAACAGCAGCGCCTCGCGCCCGGGCCCGTGCGTCCGCTGCTCGGCAATGACGAGGAAACGACCGTCGGCGAGCCGCGTCATCGACTCCGGGCCGCCATTTGCCTCCCATCCCCGCATCGCCGGGGGTCGCGCGAAGCGGTCCGCCCGCGCCAAGCCCGGGCGGTAGCGCCAGATCGCGTTGGCCCGCTCGAACCCGACCCACACCGTGCCGGTACGCGGGTCAACCGTCATCGACTCGCTGTCCCGGTCGCGCTTCTCCCACCCGGTCGCCGGACCGCCGGGCAGGTTGCCGAACACCGGCGCCGTCGCCTGGCCACTCCGCAGGCCGAAACGCACGACATTGCCGCCGTCGCTCAGCAGCGTGATCCGGCCACCCTCGACCGTCAGCGCGGAAAAGCCGCCGAACGCCGGGTCGGGGCTGCCCAGCTCCAGCCCTCCGAGCCAGGTGAGCGCGCCCACCCGCCGCCGTGCTGGATGCGCCGGGTCGAGGGGGACGGACCGCGTCGTGATCGTGCTGTGACCGCCCAGCAGGCGCAACCGCGTCGCCCCCGTCCAGCCGGGGACGATCAGCAGCACGGCCGCGACCACGAACAACAGGGTCCCGAGCCGCCGCATCGACCGGCGCCCTGACACGCCCCTCGCCCCGTCGCCAAGCCTTAACCGCCGATAACGAGCGCATTCAGGGTCGGCTCAACGCGAATCACCCAAAAGCGCCGTCACAGGGCGACGATCCGGTCGTCGCCCGCCAACTGGGAGTAAGCGCGATGATCAAGCAGCTCGGCCTTTTCGGCGCGGCCCTGGCGGTCTCCGCCGGCGCGATCCTGCCGGCATCGGCGGCGGACGCGCAGCGCTATCGCCATGACGGCTATTACGGACGCCAGTATCGGGGCGACGACGGCTATGCCCGCTACCGCCCGGTCAAGCGGTGCAGCGACGGCACGACCGGCACCATCGTCGGCGCGATCGCTGGCGGCCTGCTCGGCCGCGCGTTCGACCGGCACGGCGACCGTTCGGTCGGCACGCTGCTGGGTGCCGGCGGCGGCGCGCTGGCGGGCCGCGCCATCGAGCGCGATGGGTCGCGCAATGCCGAGTATCAGGGGCGGTGCTACCGCTGATCGCAGGCGCGGCCAGGCGCGCGCCGGATAGTGATCAGCGCCGCCTGACCAACACAGTTTCGCGTAGCGTATCGAGTTCCCCCGCGTGGCGTTTGGGGGCGTGGGGGTCGGTGTCCGCGAGGGCGCCGGCCCCCTAGTTTTTCGGGGTGGTTGCCCTCGACGGCCCGGCTTACCCCGTTCGCCATGAGCACGGGCACGACCGACGGATACGCGCTGCTGACCGAGAGGGAGAAGCGGACGCTGCG
>CAXTWJ010000335.1:0-488 GCA_964247925.1 uncultured Sphingomonas sp. | reverse complement strand
CCCCGGACCGGCGTGGCGCTCAGCGCCTTGGGCCGGCCCCTGCGCGCCCCCACCCCCCTGCCCCAGGAGCCGCCCGCGGCCGGCGCGCCGGCCAGCGAAGCGGCGAACCCCACGCTCGAGCGATCGGCGCGGCAATGGCTCGAGCTCGTCGATGCCGGCCGCTGGGACGACAGCTATCGCGCGGCGGGGGCATCGTTCCGCACGCTCAACACGCTGCCGGTCTGGACCGCGGCGTCCCAGAAGGTCCGCACGCCGCTGGGAGCCGTGCGATCGCGGACGTTCGTCGGCCACGAGACGCTGCTCGCGCCGCCGCAGGGTTACGAGCAGGTCATGTTCCGCACCGACTTCGCGAACAAGGCCGGCGCGACGGAGACCGTTTCCCTGTTTCGCGAGGGCGATGCGTGGCGGGTCGTGGGGATCGTGATCGACTCGGGAGATCGGCCGCGTCGCCGGCGAAGCCGCCGGCGTGACGTCGGACGGGCTTGCCG
>CAXTWJ010000334.1:0-3330 GCA_964247925.1 uncultured Sphingomonas sp. | reverse complement strand
TGTTCCTGATGTGGCTGGGCGAGCAGATCACCAGCCGCGGCATCGGCAACGGCGTGTCGCTGATCATCATGGCGGGCATCGTGGCGAACCTGCCGACGACCTTGTGGAACCTGCTGGAGAGCGCGCGCTCGGGGCAGGGGAACATCGGCGGGCTGCAGCTGGTCGGCATCATCGTCGCGGTGGCGGGGCTGGTGCTGTTCATCTGCTTCATGGAGAGGGCGCAGCGCCGCATCCTGATCCAGTATCCCAAGCGCCAGACGCAACGGGGGATGCAGGCGGACCGCAGCCACCTGCCGCTGAAGCTCAATACCGCGGGCGTGATCCCGCCGATCTTCGCCTCGTCGCTGCTGCTGATGCCGCTGACGATCAGCCAGTTCGCGGGCAACCATGTGGCGGGCGAGAGCCGCTGGGGCGACTTCATCATCACGCTGAACCAGTATCTCCAGCATGGCAGCCCGGTCTACATGGCGCTGTATGCCGGCGGCATCATCTTCTTCTCGTTCTTCTACACGGCCGTCGTGTTCAACCCGGAGGAGACCGCGGACAATCTGAAGCGCTATGGCGGCTTCATTCCCGGCATCCGGCCCGGCAAGAACACCGAGACCTATTTCGATTACGTGCTGACGCGCATCACCGTGATCGGCGCGGCGTATCTGACGATCATCTGCCTGTTGCCGGAATATCTGGTGTCGGCGCTCAACATCCCCTTCTATCTGGGCGGCACGTCGCTGCTGATCGTGGTCAACGTGACCATGGACACGGTGACGCAGATCCAGTCACATCTGCTCGCGCATCAATATGGCGACCTGATCAAGAAGGCGAAGCTGAAGGGCGGGCGCCTGCGCTGAGCCGATCCACGAACGAACAGGGAGCGTTCGCGTGAACATCATCCTCTTGGGCCCGCCGGGCGCCGGCAAGGGCACGCAGGCGAGCCGGCTGGTCTCGGCGCGCGGCATGGTGCAGCTGTCCACCGGCGACATGCTGCGCGCGGCGGTGAAGGCGGGCACGCCCGTGGGGCTGCAGGCCAAGGCGGTGATGGATCGGGGCGAGCTGGTGTCGGACGCGATCGTGTCCGCGCTGATCGGCGAGCGGCTGGACGCGGGCGATGTCGGCACGGGCGTGATCTTCGACGGTTTCCCGCGCACGGCGGCGCAGGCGGAGGCGCTGGACCTGCTGCTCACCACGCGCGCGCAGAAGCTGGACGTGGTGATCGAGCTGACCGTCGACGAGGCGGCGCTGACCGAGCGCATCGTCGGGCGCTATACCTGTGCCCGCTGTGGCGAGGGTTATCACGACCGCTTCAAGCAGCCGGCGGTGGCCGGCGTGTGCGACGTCTGCGCGTCCGTCGAGTTCAAGCGGCGGCCGGACGACACGGCCGAGACGATCGCGACGCGCATGGCGGTCTATCGCGGCGAGACCGCGCCGATCCTGCCGTTCTACGAAGCGCGCGGACTGGTGACGCGGGTCGATGGGATGGCCGACATCGAGCAGGTGACGGCGGCGATCGAGGCCATTCTCGACGCGTAGGCCGGGCGCGTGTAAAGAGCCACGCTATGGGTAGCGAGCAGCAGATCGTCGCCGCCGACGCGGAGCCGCGCCGGCTGCTCCTGACGGTTGACGATTTCATCATCCTGCATGAAGCGGGCGCGTTCGAGCACGTTGGCCGCGTCGAGCTGATCGAAGGGGAAATCTACAAGATGGCGGCGCTGCATCGTCCGCACGCGCGTGCGACGGTCATCCTGTCCGGCGCCATCGACGCGGCCGTGGACGCCCTTGGCACTGGCCTTGAGACATTGGGCGAGCCCTCCACCAGACTGGACGAACACAATCTCCCGCAGGCGGACATCGTGATAGCGGACGCGGTGGACGAGAAGATCGTATCCGGCGTCACGGTGCGCCTTCTGGTAGAGATCGCGGCCAGTTCACTCGTTCACGATCTGGGTGTGAAGAAGCGGCTCTATGCACGCACCAGCGTGCCGGAGTACTGGGTCGCCGATGTCGATAGGCGGGTCATCATCCGCTTCCACGCCCCCGCCGGCGAGGACTATGCCGAGCGCGCCGAGTTCGCGTTCGGGGAGGCGGTGCCGTCGGCCACCATTGCCGGCCTGGTCGTGGACACGTCACGGCTCGCTTGAGCTTATCCAGATGACGTCCTTTTCACGATGACGTCACCGCCGTTCGCCGGACGCGCGGCTATCGCCCGTTCATCGGCGCCCACACTCCCGGGGGCGTCGGGGGGCCGGTGGCGGTGTGTGGCCGCCGGCCCCGATTGCTTCCCGCCGCCGTCGCACTAGGTTGGTCGCCCATGCGCAAGATCCTGATCGTCGAGGACGACGTCGCCAGCGCCGACTATCTGGCCAAGGGGCTGAGCGCGGCGGGGTTCGCCGTCGAGCAATGCCGTGACGGACGCGACGGGCTGTTCCTGGCGAGCGAGGGCATCTTCGACCTGATCGTCGCCGACCGGATGCTGCCGGGGCTCGACGGCCTCGCCATGGTGAGCGCGATCCGCGCCGCCAAGATCACGACGCCGATCCTCGTCCTGTCCGCGCTCGCCGCCGTCGACGACCGGGTCGACGGGCTGAAGGCGGGCGCGGACGATTACCTGTGCAAGCCCTATTCCTTCGCCGAGCTGTCCGCGCGGATCGAGGCGCTGGTCCGCCGCGCGGATCGCGTCAGCGGCGAGCCGCAGCGCACGCGCCTGCAGGTGGGTGACCTGGAGATCGACCTGCTCGCCCGTTCCGTGCATCGCGCGGGCCGCTCCATCCCGCTGGGCGCGCGCGAGTTCAGCCTGCTGGAGTATCTGGCGCGCCATGCCGGGCAGGTGGTGACGCGCACGATGATGCTGGAGAAGATCTGGAACTATCATTTCGATCCCGGCTCCAATGTGGTCGATGTCCATATCGGTCGCCTGCGCCGCAAGCTGGAGGAAGGGTTCGCGACACCCATCCTGCACACCGTGCGGGGCGCGGGCTACAAGCTGGCGGCTTGATCCCGCGGCTGTCCGTCACCGCGCGGATCGCGCTGCTGTCCATCGTGCTGGCGCTGCTGTCCAACCTGGCGCTGGTCGGCACGGTGTGGCGGCAGACGCGGTCGGACACGCTGGATGCCGTGCGCCGCGAGACGACGGAGCAGGCCGACGCGCTCGCCTCCGTGTGGCGCACGGGCGGCGACCGCGCGCTGTTCGACGCGATCGAGGACGCGCGCGTGCCGGGCGACGTGACGCTGGTGCTGGCGGTGCTGGACGGCACCGGGCGCAAGCTGGTGGGCGAGGGGCCGACCCTGCCCAGGGTGACGCTGCGCCCGACGGCCTTCCGCATCGCGCCGCTCGAT
>CAXTWJ010000333.1:0-3343 GCA_964247925.1 uncultured Sphingomonas sp. | reverse complement strand
CCGACTGGGGCACCGCCGTCAACGTGCAGGCGATGGTGTTCGGCAACATGGGCGACACCTCCGCGACCGGCGTCGCCTTCACGCGTGATCCCTCCAAGGGCGACCGCGCCTATTATGGCGAGTTCCTGATCAACGCGCAGGGCGAGGACGTCGTCGCCGGCATCCGCACGCCGCAATACCTCACCCGCACCGCGCGCGAGGAGGCGGGCGCCAGGCCGGCGTCGATGGAAGAGGCGATGCCGGAGGTCTATGCCCAGCTCGCCGACGTGTTCGACACGCTCGAGACGCATTATCGCGATATGCAGGACATCGAGTTCACGGTCGAACAGGCCAAGCTCTGGATGCTGCAGACCCGCTCGGGCAAGCGCACCGCCAAGGCCGCGCTCAAGATCGCGGTCGATATGGCGAATGAGGGGCTGATCACGCGCGAGGAGGCGATCGCGCGCGTCGAGGCGAGCGCGCTCGACCAGCTGCTCCACCCGACGCTCGATCCGCAGGCGCCTCGCGACGTCATCGCCAAGGGCCTGCCCGCGTCACCGGGCGCGGCGTCGGGCAAGGCGGTGTTCGACGCCGACACCGCCGAGAAGATGGCGGGCGCGGGTGAGGCGGTGATCCTCATCCGGACGGAAACCAGCCCGGAGGACATTCACGGAATGCACGCGGCCCGCGGCATCCTGACCGCGCGCGGCGGCATGACCAGCCACGCCGCCGTGGTGGCGCGCGGCATGGGCCGGCCCTGCGTATCGGGCGCGGGCTCGATCGCGATCAGCGCCAGGGACAAGGTGATGCGCGTCGGCGGGCGCGAGGTCCACGAAGGCGATCTCCTCACCATCGACGGCGCGACCGGCGAGGTCATGGCGGGCGAGGTGCCGACCGTGCAGCCCGAGCTGTCGGGCGACTTCGGCACGCTGATGGGCTGGGCGGACGCGGTCCGGCGGCTCAAGGTCCGCACCAATGCCGACACGCCCGGCGACGCGCGGACCGCGCGCGAGTTCGGCGCGGAGGGCATCGGCCTGTGCCGCACCGAGCATATGTTCTTCGACGCCGAGCGCATCACGGCGGTCCGTCAGATGATCCTGGCGGAGGACGAGGCGGGCCGGCGGGTCGCGCTCGACCGGCTGCTGCCCGAACAGCGCGGCGACTTCGTCGGCATCTTCACCGCGATGGCGGGGCTGCCCGTCACCATCCGCCTGCTTGACCCGCCGCTGCACGAGTTCCTCCCGCACGAGGAGGCCGAGTTCGCCGAGGTCGCGCGCGCGTCGGGCCTCGACGTCGAGCAGTTGAAGCGCCGCGCCGCCGAGCTGCACGAGTTCAACCCCATGCTCGGCCATCGCGGCTGCCGGCTCGGCGTCACCTACCCCGAAATCTACGAGATGCAGGCGCGTGCCATCTTCGAGGCGGCGATCGAGGTAGCGGAAACGTCCGGGGCCGCGCCGATCCCGGAGGTGATGATCCCGCTCGTCGCGACCAGGCGCGAGCTCGATCTGATGAAGGCGGTCGTGGACCGCGCGGCCCAGGCCGTGTTCGCCGACAAGGGCCGCGAGGTCGAGTATCTGGTCGGCACCATGATCGAGCTGCCGCGCGCGGCGCTCCGCGCCGGCGACATCGCCGAGGCGGCCGAGTTTTTCTCGTTCGGCACCAACGACCTGACCCAGACGACGCTGGGCGTCAGCCGCGACGACGCCGGCCGGTTCCTGGGCGCCTATGTTGAACAGGGCATTTATCCCAAGGACCCGTTCGTCAGCCTGGACGTGGAGGGCGTGGGCGAGCTGGTCCGCCTGGCGGCCGAGCGGGGCAGGGCGACGCGCCCCGCGATCAAGCTCGGCATCTGCGGCGAGCATGGCGGCGACCCGGCCAGCATCGGCTTCTGCGAAGAGGTCGGGCTCGATTACGTCAGCGCCAGCCCCTATCGCGTCCCCATCGCGCGCCTGGCGGCGGCGCAGGCGGCGCTGAAGCGCGGGTAGGGGGCTTACGGCAGCACGCGGTCGTCCCAGTCGAACCAGCCGCGCCGTGGCGCGCCGGGCTGGACGGTCGGGCGAGCCACGGCGCTGGTGACGATGGGGCGGCGCGGCGCGATGGTGACCCGCTCGGCGCTCCGCAGCCGGGCGTGATCCTGTTCCAGATCGCGGGCCCGCGTCTCGGCGGCGGCGACCCGCGCGTCGGCGTCCCGGCGCGCGGCGGCATGGGCCTCGCGCTCGGCCGCGTAGCGGTCGCGCCACTTGCGGCCACCCGAATGGCTCGCGAGCCCGAGCAGCCAGCCCGCGACGAATACCAGCGCCAGGATGGCCCATTGAGTGAGGGTGAAGGCCTGCATCGTCATGAACTCCTGTTACGGGACCACAACGATGCAGGGGCAGCCGGGTTCAATGGATCAGCGCGTCCTTGATGTGGCACGCCGCCGGCCCGAGGATGACGATGAACAGCACGGGCAGGATGAACAGGATCAGCGGGATCGTCATGATCGCGGGCAGCCGCGCCGCCTTTTCCTCCGCGCGCATCATGCGCTCGTTCCGGAACTCGGCCGACAGCACGCGCAACGCGCTGGCGAGTGGCGTGCCGTATTTCTCGGTCTGGATCATGGTGGTGGTCACGCCCTTGACCGCGTCCAGCTTGACCCGGCCCGCCAGGTTCTCGAACGCCTGACGCCGCTCGGTCAGGAAACCCAGCTCGATAGCGGTCAGCGAGAACTCGTCGCCCAGTTCGGGATAGGCGCGGCCCAGCTCCTTGGAAACGCGATGGAACGAGGCGTCCACCGTCAGGCCGGCCTCGGCGCAGATGACGAGCAGATCGAGCGCGTCGGGCAGTCCCTTGCGGATCGCGTCCGATCGCTTCTTGATCTTGTTGTTGAGGTATAGGTCGGGCGCCTTGTAGGCGAGGATCAGCACACCCGCGACCAAGCCGTACCGCTTCATCGGTCCCCAGGTCGGGAAATAGTCGTGGACATAGACCAGCCAGACGATGAACGCGCCGAGCACGATCGGCATCACCATCCGGCCGAAGATGACGGCGACCGCCCACTCCTTGGAACGGATGCCGGCCTGCAGCAGCTTGACCTGCGCGTCCTTGACCTGGCTGTCCTGCAGCACTTTCATCGACGACAGGAGGCCGCGCATCTTGTCTGCGGTGTCGTTGCGCTGCACCAGCTTGGCGCGGCGCTTGGTGGACGCGGTAATGCCCGCCTTCAGCTGCTCGCGCCGGTCGTTCAGCGCTTTGACGCGCTTGGTCATAGGATCCTTCACCGTGGTCGCGGCATAGATCGCGACCAGCACGGCGAAGGCGGCGACGCCCGACAGGATCGTCGCGACCCAGATCACATCGACGCCGAGCAGGGTGGGGTGAATGG
>CAXTWJ010000332.1:0-3343 GCA_964247925.1 uncultured Sphingomonas sp. | reverse complement strand
GCCCACCACGTTCCGCGCGTGAGGCAGTCCCGATGCGATGCGGATCGCCTGCGCGACGGCCAGCGCCGCCGCGAAGGCGCTGACGAACGGGACCGCCACCGCCGCGCCGGCCAACTCGGCGGCCCCGCAGGCCGCCTCAGGATGCTCGGTCGCCATCGCCCCGTACGCGGGGAGGCCGAGGTTGCGGTCCTTCGCCGAGCGGTCCTCCTGTCCCGCGAAGTGTCAATCGGCGTCGAAAGTTGACCCCCTATCGGCGTCCAATATTGACCCCCCTGCTGCAATCCATGGCGGTAGCGGCCGCCCGGCGTAGCTGGTCGGGGTTGCGCAGCCGGGCGGCTGCGGCGGGGTGATCCTCAGGCCGAGGCGCGGTTCTTGAAGCGCCAGCTGTCGTTGCCGGTCTCGACGATCTCGCAATGGTGGGTGAGCCGGTCGAGAAGCGCGGTGGTCATCTTGGCGTCGCCGAACACGTTCGGCCATTCGCCAAAGGCGAGGTTGGTCGTCACCAGGACGGAGGTCTGCTCGTAGAGGCGGCTGACGAGGTGGAACAGGAGTTGGCCGCCCGACTGGGCGAAGGGCAGGTAGCCGAGTTCGTCGAGCACGATGAAGTCCATGCGCGACAGGTAGTCGGCCATCCGGCCCTGGCGTCCGGCGCGGCCCTCGGCTTCCAGGCGGTTCACGAGATCGACGACGTTGAAGTAGCGGCCGCGGGCTCCGTTGCGGATGCAGGCCCGGGCGATCGCGATGGCGAGGTGGGTCTTGCCCGTGCCGGTGCCGCCCACCAGCACGGCGTTGCGCTGGTGGGCGAGAAACTCGCCGCCGGCGAGGTCGCGCACCAGCATCTCGTTGATGGGCGTGCCCTCGAAGCGGAAGTCCTCGATTTCCTTGGCCAGGGGCAACCTGGAGATGGTGATCTGGTACTTGATCGAGCGGGCCTGCTTTTCGGCGATCTCGGCCTGCAGCAGGTCGCCGACGATGCGCTGGGGCTCGTGCTGACGCTTCACCGCCGTGGTGATGATCTCGTCGTAGCCGGCTTTCATGCCGTAGAGCTTGAGGTCCACCATGGTGGCCAGGATTTCGGAACGCTCCATCACGTGATGCTCCTCAGGCTGTCGTATCGCGCGCAGTCGGCGGCGGGTTCGTGCTGCAGGCGCAGCGCGTCGGGGGTGTCGATGGTGATGACGCGCGCGGGCTCGCGGCGCCGGGCCAGGATGTTGAGGATCACGTCGGCGGAGTGGGTGCCCGCCTCGAGCGCCTGGAAGCAGGCAGCCTCCACGGCCTCCAATCCGTCGTCCAGGGCGGCCGTCAGCAGGCCCACCATCTGGCGATCGCCGTCGGCGACGCCGGCGAGCTTGCGCCGGACGCGCTCGAAGGCGGTCGGCAGCACCCAATCCTTGAACGGCGCCCCGTTGCGCAGGGCACCGGGCTTGCGGGCCAGCACAGGCACATAGTGCCAGGGCTCGAACGCGGTCTCGTTGCGGCCGAACCGCCGGGCGTGCTCACCCACGACGTGGCCGCCCTGGCGCAACTCGATCCGTTCCGCATAGGCCCGAACCTCGACGGGGCGCCCGACGGCGCTCGCCATCACCGAGTAGCGATTGTTGTCGAAGCGGATCAGGCAGGTCTTGGACACCGAGACCGGCACGGCGTGGAAACCGTCGAAGGCGCTGACGTAGGGCACGAGGCTCGGGCGCTCCGCCTCGAAAGCCTGCCAGATGGTGGTCTCCTTGTTCTCGGGATGGGGATGGCCCTTGGCGTAGGCGACGCACTGGTCGAGCAGCCAGGCGTTCAGCTCCTCGTAGCTCTTCACGCGCAGGCGAGGCGTGAAGAAGCGCTCCCGCACCAGGCCGACCTGGTTTTCGACCTGGCCCTTCTCCCAGCCCGAGGCCGGCGTGCAGGCGACGGGGTCGACGAGGTAGTGGGCGCACATCTGCTGGAAGCGGCGATTGTAGGTGCGCTCCTTGCCGACGAGGATCGTCTCCACCGCGGTCTTCATGTTGTCATAGAGGCCGCGCCGGCAGGCCCCTGCGAAGAACGCGAAGGCCCTGTCGTGGGCGTCAAACACCATCTCCTGGCTTTCACGCGGGTAGGCCCGTGCGAACAGCATGCGGCTGTGGCACAGCCGGACGTGCGCCACCTTGACGGTGACGGTGGTGCCGTTGATCAGCACGATCTCGTGGCTCCAGTCGAACTGGTAGGCCTCGCCCGGATCGAAGCTCAGCGGCACGTAGGCGGCGGCCGTCACCGCGACCCGCTCGCGCCGCCAGCCCCGGGCATAGCGCCGGACCGCGTCATAGCCGCCCTCGTAGCCGCGGCCGCGCAACTCCTCGAAGATGCGGATCAGGGTGAGCCGCTCGCGCGCGGCCTCCGCCTCGTTGGCGGCCAGCAGCGCATCGAGATCGACCCGCCACTGGCCGAGCTTGGGCAGGGGCTGGATCTCGCGCTCGTACTCAAACGCCGTCCGGCCGGAGCGCACCACCTTGCGAACCGTGTTCCGCGACACGTGCAGGTCCCGCACGATCTCCTTGATGGACCGGCCTCGAACGAAGAACTCGCGCCGGATGCGCGCAATCGTGTCCACGCCCTTCATCCCCCCACCACCCGTCCCGCAACAAGGACGTGCAGCTTGCTCGCGATGCACCCGAGGGGGTCAAAATTGGACGCCGATCCCCCTCACAAGGGGGTCAAAATTCCACGCCTATTCACATAGGAGACCGCCTGCATCAACCGTATCCCCTCGTAGGTGGCCCAGTCCTCGTCCGGGTCGCGCGGGGGCAGGCGAGGCGCGGAAGCGTCTGTGGTCCGAGCCGAAGACGGGCTAGCCTCGGAGGCGGGGAGGAGGCGTCCCGTGCGGGCCGGGCGCCACGTTCGATCGAGCGGCCCTGACGAACGCTGTCACGCGCCAGCCACCGGGGCGGTCCACCGCACCACGCCCCGCGTGGCCAATCGCGCCAGGAGGCCTTCACCGCCCAGAAGGGCATGAAGATGCGCGGACGCGCCTCCAGGACCGCTCTCCGGGCCGGCTCGGGAAGCAGAGGAAGCCGGCATCCTCCGGCACCGGAGCCACCATGGGGCCGATGCCCCCGAACTCCGCCAGGTGACGCGCCCCATCCCGCAGACCGGAGCCGAGCCCCGCGCCCGGCGACGCGTGACTCCAAACTCCGCCGCACGGCATTGACCTTGGGGTCGAACGGCCACGCACGCGGCGCGGCCTCGACCGACTCCCGGGCGCCCTCGTCCACCTGGAGGCCGCGACAGCCAGCGAGGTCGACACACATCGCCGCGACCCGCGCGGGACGGGTCCTGGATCCCGACAAGAACAAAACAGGCACGGAATATATACTGT
>CAXTWJ010000331.1:0-3347 GCA_964247925.1 uncultured Sphingomonas sp. | reverse complement strand
GTCTGGCTCCACCATTTCTTCACGATGGGCGCGGGCGCCGACGTCAACGGCTTCTTCGGCATCACCACCATGATCATCGCCGTGCCGACCGGCGTGAAGGTCTTCAACTGGCTGTTCACGATGTGGGGCGGGCGCATCCGCTTCACGACGCCGATGCTGTTCTCGATCGGCTTCATGTGCTCGTTCGTGATCGGCGGCATGACGGGCGTGCTGCTGGCGGTGCCGCCCGCCGACTTCCAGCTGCACAATTCGCTGTTCCTGGTCGCGCATTTCCACAACATCGTAATTCCCGCGGTGCTGTTCGGCGCCTTCGCGGGATATGAATACTGGTTTCCCAAGGCGTTCGGCTTCCGGCTGCATGACGGTTGGGGCAAGGCGGCGTTCTGGCTGTGGCTGGTCGGCTTCTACACCGCTTTCATGCCGCTCTACATCCTGGGGCTGCAGGGGATGACGCGGCGGCTCCAGCACTACGACGTTCCCGCCTGGCACCCCTGGCTGCTGGTCGCCGCGGCGGGGGCGGTCATCATCGCGGGCGGCATCGCGTGCCAGATCATCCAGCTCTACGTCTCGATCCGCGACCGCCAATCGCTGCGCGACGAGACCGGCGACCCATGGGACGGCCGCACGCTGGAGTGGATCACCACCTCGCCGCCGCCGCCGTTCAACTTCGCCGTGCTGCCCAATGTCGAGGGAGAGGAAGCCTACTGGTCGATCAAGCGCCGCGCGCGCGACCAGCAGCAGCTGTCCAAACGCCCCGATTACGAGCCGTTCGAGATGCCACGCAATTCGCCCACCGGCTTCGTCACCGCCTTTTTCACGACGGCGATGGGGTTTGCGCTGGTCTGGCACATCTGGTGGCTGGTGATCGCGGGCTTCTTTGGCGCCTGGGCGACGTTCGTCGTCTTTGCTTGGCGCGACGAGACCGAGTTTGAAGTGTCGGCCGACGAAGCCCGTCGCCTCGACGATGAGCGGCGCCACGCCAAGGCGCGGCTGCTTGGCCTGCCGGCGGAGGCGGTGGCGTGAGCGCGGCCGCCGCCCGTCACGGTGACCCGCACCGGCTGGGTCATGGCGAGACCCCGATCAGCGAACAGGGTCCCGCGCCCAAGCGGATCATCGTCGCCTATGGCTTCTGGATTTTCCTTCTCTCCGACTTCATCCTGTTCTCCGGCTTCTTCGCGGCCTACGCAGTGCTGGTCGGCGAGACGGCCGGCGGCCCGTCGGGGCGCCAGCTGTTCGAGCTGCCGCTGGTGGCGGTGGAGACCGCGTTCCTGCTCCTGTCTTCCTTCGCGTGCGGCATGGCCGGAATCGCGATGCATGCGAAAAGCCGGTGGTGGTATCAGGTCGCGATGACGGTCACCGCCGTGCTGGGCACCGCGTTTCTGGTCTGTGAGCTGTATGAGTTTACCCATCTCATTCGCGAAGGCGCGGGACCGGACAGGAGCGCGTTCCTGTCGTCCTTCTTCGCGCTGGTCGGCTGCCACGGACTGCACGTCACGCTGGGGCTGCTGTGGCTGACCACCATGATGGCGCAGGTCTGGGCCAAGGGCTTTCGCGACGAGGTCGTGCGCCGCGTCCAGTGTTTCATGCTGTTCTGGCACGCGCTGGACATCATCTGGGTGGCGCTGTTCACCGTCGTCTATCTGCTGGGAGCTGGCGCATGAGCGGGCATGGGCATGGTGGCGACACCGATCGGGCGCCGGGCGAGGGCGACGAGTTCTCCGTCCGCCGCGCGGTGACCGGCTATGCGGTCGGACTCGGGGCAGCGACGCTGCTGACGCTTGCGTCATTCGGCATCGCCGCCGGCCTCGGTCTGGTCTGGGCACCCGGCGTGCCGGTCGCGCTGATGGCGCTGGCGGTCGGACAGATGGGCGTCCACCTTGTGTTCTTCCTGCACGTCACCACGGGGCCGGACAACACGAACAACGTGCTGGCGCTGGCGTTCGGGACGCTCATTATCGTGCTGGTGATGGTCGGCTCGCTGTGGATCATGGCGCATGTCAACCACCACCTGATGAGCCCGGCGGAGATGATGCGGATGCAGCGCTAGCGGGCGTGCGCGGCGAGCTGCACGCGAGACGGGCTAGCTCGGCCGGTAGGGGGCAAGCCGCACCCGTCCGATGTCACGGCGGGCTTCGCCCGCGTCGTTTCACATTCAATGTGACGATAAAGGGCGGCCCCGTCGCTGGGACCGCCCTTGTGCTGACCGCGGCCGATCAGAACTTGAAGTTGGCGCCTGCCCGGAACGTGCGGCCGATCAGCCCGGGAATATGCCACGACGCCAAATAGTTCGGCTGTGCGGTATAAGCGGTGTTGGCGAACAACGGCGCATGGGCGCCGAAGACGTCGCCCACCGTGGTGAAGAACTGGAACTTGTCGTTCACCGTCACCGTCGCGTTAAGGTCCGTGTAGAGGAAGCTGTGGATGTGGCAGAAACGGTCCGTGCCGCCCGCCGCGTCCTTGTACACCACCGCGGCGCAGGACGTGTCGCCGTTGACCGATGTCGGCTGATCCGCCGCCACCGCCTTGATCCGACCGACGTAATAGGTCGTGCCCGTCAGCGAGAACCGGCCGACGGTCAGTGAGTTCTGCCACGTGCCGCGCCAGCGTGGCGTGCCGCCGCCCGAGGACAGGTCCTCCGGACCCACCGTGCCCGCATAATGCTGCACCGCGCCGCCCGTCGGGTGCAGATCGTATTTGATCGTCTTCTGCACGTCGAGCCGGCTCTCGAAACGCACGTCATCGGTGATCGGCACGCGCGCGTTGGCGCCGAACTCCAGGCCGGAGATGATTGCGTAATTGGCGTTCACATAGGGTGCGTTCAGCACTAGCAGGCGGGGCAGGGCGTTGGGCGCGAACGGGTCCGCGCCGTCCACGACATTGCACGAATATCCCGGCCCCACCGCCGCCACCGCGGCGCAACCGGCCGCCGAGGCGGCCGCCGCGGAGGCGAATGTCTGGCCGGCTACCGAATAGTAGGCCGTGATGGCATCCGGCGTGCGCGGGCCGGTGACGATCAGGTTGGACTTCTTCACGCGGAAGTAATCGGCGGTGAAGGTCAGCCAGGGCTTGGGCTGAATGATAGCACCCGCCGTGAAGCTCTTGGACTTCTCCGGCTGGATGTCAGGATTGCCGACATAGCCGCGACCGAGCTGGTAGCTGGTGTAGTAGGACGGATTGGCGGCGTGCGCGGCGACAAAGGCCGGCGAGGTCACCGTGGGGTCGAAGCCGACGAACCCCGAATAGGAACTGCGCGGATCGGATTCGGCGAAGGTCGGAGCCCGGAAACCTTCCGAATAGGTGCCGCGCAGCGCGATCTCCTTGATCGGCTGGAACTTGGCGGTGAACTT
>CAXTWJ010000330.1:0-3360 GCA_964247925.1 uncultured Sphingomonas sp. | reverse complement strand
GGCTCGACCGCCGCCGCCGCGTCGGACGACGCGCTTGCGAGCGCGGCGCTCGCCAGCGACATGGTAATTGCCCCGACCGCCATTGTCCAGTATCGCATCGCGCCGCTCCTCTTGGCGACCTTAACGCGGATCATCGCGGATGGTGCCATGACGCGGCGTCCCCTTCGTGCGGCGAACCGACGCCCGACCGCGCCAGGCTGCGCTGGCCGTTGAAGAAAGCGTTTACGGTCAATGCTATATCCCTCCTCATTGGGCATGAGGATTCGTTGATGCATCAGACGCTGGAATCGGCGCTTGGCCGCCGCGCGGTGGTCCGCAACATGGGCCTGGTCGCGGGCGCGCTGGCGATCCCCGGCGCGGTCTCCGCGACGCAGCGCCTCTCCGCCGATCAGCTGCGCCCGGTGACCCAGCCGCCGGTGCCGCACCTCGGTCTGGCGCCTGCCCGCCCCGTCACCTCGTCGCGCGTCGTCCGGCCCGAGCTGTTCCGCCGCGCGCTGGCCGCGCTGGACGCCAAGGGCGCGCTCGTCCCGAATCGCGATCGCATCGCCATCGCCGACTTCACCGCGCCTTCGTCGCAGCCGCGCCTTCACCTGATCGACCTGCACGGCGGCACCAGCCGCTCGTTCCTGGTCGCGCACGGCTCGGGGTCGGATCCCAGCCACACCGGCTGGCTGCACCGCTTCTCCAACGACCCCGGCTCCAACGCCTCGTCGGAGGGCGCGTTCGTGACGCAGGACTATTATGACGGCAAGCACGGCCGGTCGCAGCGGCTGGTCGGGCTGGACGGCACCAACGACAACGCGCTCGCCCGCGCCATCGTGGTTCACGCCGCCTGGTATTCAAATCCGGAGATGATCGCGCAGCACGGGATGCTGGGCCGCAGCCAGGGCTGCTTCGCGGTCGGCGAGGGCGACCTGGACCAGGTCTTCGCCCGCCTCGGCGCCGGCCGGATGATCTACGCCGCCAAGGTCTGATCGACGGGGGTCTGACCCGGGGCGGCGTTGACCCAGGCGGTCCCTCGGCCCACAGGCGGCCGCGAAGAGGATCACCCATGCGCTTCGTCCAGATCGACACCCTGCCCGGCGGCCGCGCGCTGGTGGACCTCGACAAGCTGACCCACGCCGTCCCGCAGGACTCGGGCACGCGCCTGCACCTGGGCGCCGAGCATCTGGACGTGCCGCACTCGCTGACCGAGCTGGAGAACCTGCTCGCCGGCCGCGAGCGTGGCGACGATGGCGAGAACAGCCGCGCCGGCTTCGCGATGCGCTGACGCGCCGAGCATGACGACGCGCCTCGCCACCTGCCGCTGCGGGCAGCTGCGTGCGCGATGCACGGGTGAGCCGGTCCGCGTGTCCGTCTGCCACTGCCTCGACTGCCAGAAGCGGTCGGGCAGCGCCTTCGCCGCCCAGGCGCGCTGGCCCGCCGAACAGGTACTGCTGTCAGGAACGGCGCGCGAATACGCCACGGTCGGCGACAGCGGCGGTCGGGGCATCTTCCGCTTCTGCCCCGATTGCGGCGTGACGCTCAGCTACACGATCGACGCCATGCCCGGCCTTGTCGCCGTCGCGCTCGGCGCCTTCGCGGACCCCGGCTTTCCGCCGCCGGCCTTCTCGGTCTTCGAGAACCGCAAGCACGCCTGGGTCACGATCACGGGCGACGTCGAACACGACTGAGCCACGCCCCGACCACCGTCGCCCCGGGCCGAAGAGCAGGGGTCTAGCTGCCTTTTACGGATCAGCCGTGGCGGGTGGACCGGCCCAGCATCCGCCGGCCACCCCCCACCAGCCCCGCCAGCGCCAGCGCCTCGACGCCGGCATGGCCCAGGCCCAGATGCGCCGGCCGCACCGCCAGCACGTCGGCGAGCGTCAGCGTGCCCGCGCGCAGCCCGGCGCGGCCGATCCGCGCCCAGCGCAGCGCCGTCTCCCAGCGGATCAGGCGCACCGTCTCCGCGTCGGGCGCGTGGGTCGCGAGAAAGGTCGCCTGCAATCGCTGCAGGAGCGCCCCCAGTTCGGCGAGCGTCGCGCGGTCGGGCACGGCGTCCCGCCCCATCACATGGGTGACCAGCAGCGCCGCCGCGCGCGGGGCGGCGCCTTCGCCGTCGCAGGCCAGCGTGGCGGCGTGCCGCTCCGCCAGCACGGCGTGCGCGCTCGCCCGCATGGTCTCGACGAACCGCTTCGACGCGCCGCCCGCGTGCTGGCGATACAGCACCAGCGGCTCGTCCAGCCGCGCGACGTGGCCATGCGCGTCGACCCGCCCATAAAGGTCGAAGTCCTCGGCATACAGCCGGTCGGGCCGGGTGAACGGGTCCAGCGCGCGCGCCACCTCGCCCCTGACCATCACGCTCGACCAGGCGAGCGGGTTCTCGATCCCGAGCAGCCAGCCGATCAGCCCGGGCGTCGTCACCGGCGGATAGCCCGAGCCGGACACGCGCCCGTCGCGCAACAGGGCCACGTCCGTCGCGAGCAGGGCGCAGCCCGGGTGGCGGTCCAGATACGTGACCTGCCGCTCCAGCCGCTCCGGCCGGCACAGATCATCCTGGTCCAGCCCCGCGACATGGCGTCCCCGCGCCTCCGCCACGCCACGGTTGCGCGCGCGCACCGGGCCACCATTCGCCGGCTGCTGGAGGAGGCGGACGCGCGGGTCGGGCCACGCCCGCACCAGCTCGCGCGTGCCGTCGGCCGAGCCGTCATCGACGACCAGCGCCTCCCAGTCGGGCAGCGTCTGCGCGCGCAGGCTGTCCAGCGTCTCGGCCAGCCAGGCCTCGCCATTATAGGCGGGGATGACCACGGTGACCGCGGGGCTGACCGCCGGCGCGCTCACGCCGCCCTCGCCACGTCCCGTCCCAGCAACTGATCGACGATCATGCGGCCGACATCGTTCTGCCACAGCCACAGCCCGTTGGCTTGGCCGCTGAAGCTCGCCTCGCCGCCCAGCGCGCCCCAGGGCACGAAGCCGGCGGCCAGCCCGATGCCGAACAGCCCCGGCACGGGCAGCCCGCGCGCGTCGATGACGCGGCAGTGCCGATCGACCATCGGCGCGCCCGTGTCGGCGCGCAGCTTGAGTCGGCGCCCGGCCGGCCCGGGCAGCGGCAGGCTGACCGGGCGATAGCCCAGCGCCGCGATCACCAGGTCCGCCCGCTCGATGACGGCGCGCGCGGCCGCGTCGTCCTCACCCAGCCGATGCAGCCGGACGCGCGGGTCGGGCACGCGCCCATCCACCGCCAGCATTCGCAAGACCAGCTCGCGCGCTTCCAGCCGGAACCCCGCGAGGCGATAGACGAAGCCCGACACGGGGCAGACATCGTCCGCCGTCCAATCGGTGAAGCCCTCCGCCAGCGCGGCGGCGGCGGACGGATAGAAG
>CAXTWJ010000329.1:0-3364 GCA_964247925.1 uncultured Sphingomonas sp. | reverse complement strand
GTCTGAGCCCGGCCGCAGCCCCGAATTAGCGCGGACGACACAGCCGCGCGGCGACGAGCGCGTCGAGACGATTGAGGGTCGGCGCAGGCCGCCGTCGGTGGTAAGAACCGGGACCCACCACGTTCGGCCGGCTGCCGAGCGCCACGACCAGCTTGGCGCGCCCGATCGCGCGGCGGGCGTTCTCCACCTGGCTCACGAACCAGTCCTGCGCCGCGATCGGCCCGGCGGGGCCGCCGTCCCAATGCTGGTCATAGGCCATGAACACCACGCGGTCGGCGACCCGGCCATAGGCGGCGAGCGGCCAGTCGGGATCGTCCGCCGGCACGGTGACGGCGAGCAGCGCGCCCCTGGGCAGCGCGCGGCGCAGCTGACGCAGGAACAGCAGGTAATCGCGCTGCGCCGAGCGGGGCAGCTCCTCCATGTCCATCATCAACCCGGCGTCGTGCCGTGCGGCGACGACGCCGCCCAGCCGCGTCGCCAGCGCCGGGCGCGCGCGGCCGTCGCGCAGCAGCGTCGCCGTGTTCGCGCCGGCCCAGCCGCCGTCGCGAAAGTTCTGCACCATGGGCAGGATCTTGGGCGGGTGCCGCATCGCCGCGATCGCGTGATCGAACCGCTTGTCGGCCGTGACCGACAGCGTGTGCGCGGGGCCGGCGACGTACAGCAGGCCCGGCACCACCCAGTCGAGCGCGCCGACGTTCCGGACCAGCGACGCGGCGCTGGCGTCGTCGCCGGGCACGTAGAAGCCGACGGTGAGCGGCGTCTTGGGATCCGTGCCGCTGCGCCGGGGCAGCCAGCGCGCCAGGCCGTGCGGGCCGGTGCCGTGCAGCGGCGCGGGGTGCAGCTGGGGCAGGGGCAGCGACAGCGAGCGGCCGGGCACCACGGCGAGCAGCGTGGTCGCGAAGCCGACCGCCAC
The DNA here is from genome assembly GCA_964247925.1 of uncultured Sphingomonas sp. Lineage (GTDB taxonomy): Bacteria > Pseudomonadota > Alphaproteobacteria > Sphingomonadales > Sphingomonadaceae > Sphingomonas. The sequence goes on along the minus strand of CAXTWJ010000329.1, from coordinate 2,451 downwards.
CGCGATCACCAGCACCAGCAGCGCCGCGACCGCGCGCTTGGACCAGCGGCTGCGCCGTCCCGTCGGGTCATAGAAGATCGGCGCGGCCAAGGGTCGGTAGTCTCCGGTCAGTGCGGGCGGGCGATTAACGCCGCGCGTCTATCGGTCAGCTGAGCGGCAGCTGACAATCCTGTCACACGTCCGCCTACCCGTTTCACCGCCGGATCGGAACGGTTGCGATACTTTCGGCGTTCACCGGGGCACAACAGGCAGGAGAGCGTTGATGGCGCAGGCATCGGACATTCGCGAGCACATGGAGGTCCGCGACTCGGTCGGCGTTCACGTCGGCACCGTCGATCACGTCGAGGGAGACCGGATCAAGCTGACGCGCAACGACTCGGCGGACGGGCAGCACCACTATGTGCCGGTGTCGGCGGTCGATCACGTCGATGCGCATGTTCATCTCAACCAGACGGCGGCCGTGCTGGGCCTGGTCGCCGTTGGCGGCGCGGCCGCGGCCGGCGCGGCGAGCGGTGGCGGCGAGCATCCGTTGCCGCCCGTGCTCAACCGACAGGTGGAGGGCGCGACGCCGCGCGGCAATTTCTACCTGCCCTGGATCCTCGGCGTCGTCGGGCTGCTGCTCCTGTTCCTGCTGTTCAAGAGCTGCGTCACGCACAAGGAGGCGGACACGCAGCCGGTCACGACCGTGACCACCACGACGGCGACCGACACCACCGGCGGCAACCAGGTGGTCGCGGAGACCGCGAACGCGCCGCAGTCGCAGGCGCTGTCGGGGCTGGGCGCCTATCTCGGCGGCACCGGCGCGACGCCGGCGGCCTTCACCTTCGAGAAAGTGAATTTCGACACCGCCAAGAGCGCGATCCGGCCGCAGGACCAGGCGGAGGTGGATCAGGTCGCGGCCGTGCTGAAGCAGTACGGGACCGCCAAGATCCGCATCGCCGGCTATGCCGACGCGCGCGGCTCCAGCCCCGCCAACCAGAAGCTCGGCCAGGCGCGCGCCGACGCGGTCAAGGCCGCGCTGGTCGCCAAGGGCATCGACGGCGGCCGGATCGAGACGGCGTCGGGCGGCGAGAGCGATCCGGTCGATTCCAACGCCACGGCCGGTGGCCAGGCGGAGAACCGCCGCACCGAGCTGGTCGTGACGGCGCGCTGAAGCCGCTACCCCGCCTCGCTCCGCAGCTTGCGCGCGGCGGGGGCGGTCCAGTCCCGGCCTCCCGTCCCCCGCCACCCCTCCCTGCCGGCACGGTCGTACAGGATCGTGGTCGGCAGGTTGGCGGACAGGCCGGTGCTCACCGCCATCTTGGCATCCAGCAGCGGCCGGACGTGCCGCAGCTTCATCCTGGTCACGAACGGTTGCACCTTGGCCCGGTCGTCGCCCTGATTGGCCACCACGAACGTCACGCGTCCCGCGAGCGTGCCGGCGGCCTGATCCAGCGCCGGCATCTCGGCCAGGCACGGCGCGCACCAGGTCGCCCACAGGTTCATCAGCAACGGCTTGCCGCGATAGCCGGCAAGCGTCACCGGCCTGCCGTCCAGCCCCGCCAGCTGCACCGCCGGCGCGGCCTCGCCCGCATGGCCGCGATCGACCGTGGCCGCGACGGCGGCCGGCCCCGTGACGGGCGCGGCCTCGTCGGCGGAGACCTGCTTTGCTTGCTCCGGCGCGGGGCTTTGCCTAGTGCAGCCGGCCAACACGATGAGACAGGCGACGCCCAGGCGTGACAGCATGACGGACTCCAATGCCATGTGGGGCGGCCGCTTCGCCGAAGGGCCGGCGGCGGTGATGCGCGAGATAAACGCGAGCCTGCCTTTCGACAAGCGGATGTGGCGGCAGGACATCGCGGGATCGCGGGGGGCGCGGGGGGTGGGGGGGGGGCGGGGGGGGGGGGGGGGTGGCCCCCCGCCCCGCGGCGCTGTTCGGGGTGCGTCCCGCCAGCCTGCTCGGCACCCGCGACGATGCGGACGCGGCGTCGTACGTGAGCGGGCTGCTGATCGGCGCCGACGTGCGCGCGCAGGTGGCGCCGGGCGAGACCGTGTTCGTGCTCGCCGACGCCGCGCTCGGCGGGCTCTACGCCGCCGCGATCGAGGCGGCGGGGGGACGCGCGGTGGCGGTCGACAGCCACGCCGCGTTCGTCGCCGGGATCATCCGTTTGTGGGAGCTGACAGCGTGACCGACTTTCCGACCGCCTTCGCCGCCTTGCCGCTCGTCGCCATCCTGCGCGGCGTGCGCCCCGACGACGTCGAGCCGATCGGCGACGCTCTGTGCGATGCGGGGTTCACGCTGATCGAGGTACCGCTCAACTCGCCCGACCCGCTGGCCAGCATCGCGCGGCTCGCCCGGCGCTGCGGCGGGCGTGCGCTGGTCGGTGCGGGCCCGGTGCTCTCGCCCGGCGCCGTCGCGCGGGTCGCGGAGGCGGGCGGGCGGATGGTGCTCTCGGCCCACACCGCTACCGG
>CAXTWJ010000328.1:1026-3376 GCA_964247925.1 uncultured Sphingomonas sp. | reverse complement strand
TTACGAAGCGGCGCGAGCGACGCTGAACCGGGGGCGGGGTCGGAACAAGCGGTTCGCGGCCGCGCTGCCGGTGCCGGTCAGCGACCTGCTCGCCGCCGATGCCTATCTGAACTCGCTCACCGGCGAGGTGGACTCGGGGCGGATCGGCACGATCGATTCGGTGGACGCGCTGCGCGCCGGCCTGCCGCCCGGCGACCCGCGCGTCGCCGAGCAGCGGCGGCGCGTAGGCGAGGTGTTCGCCGAACAGGGCCGGTGCGACGCCGCCATCCAGATCTATCCCGCGGGGGCGCGCTGGGCGAAGGCGGCGAACCGGCCCGAGCAGCGGGCCATGGCCATGTTCCGCGCGACGACGCTGTACGCCGTCGCCGCCGGCCGGAGCGTCACCTTCGGCGACGAAGCGCGCCGCCGACTCCGGGCGCTGCAGGCGGAGACGGACCCGGCGTTCGTGCCATATCGCGACGCCACCGTCGCGCTCAAGGCGCGCATCGCCGCCATGAATGGCAACAAGCGCGCGCTCGCCGGCGCGCTGAACGAGGCGAAGGGCGTGCGCGCGCACGACGCGGTGCTGGTCTATGATCCCGCGCTCGACCTCGACCTGCTGCTGCCGACGGGCACCGCCACCGACCCGATCGACCACGACACGGCCGGCCAGTGGGTGACGATCGCCTTTACCGTCGCCCCCGATGGCAGCGTCCGGGACGTGGGAGTCGCCGGCAAGGGCGAGCACGCGGGCGGCCTGTGGGTCGATCGCGTGACGCAGTCGATTGCCAAGCGCCGCTATCTGCCGCTTGATCAGCCGGCGGACGGCGCCGGGCTGGCGCGGCTCGAGCGGATCAGCCTGGTGGCCGATGTCGGCACCCATACCGGGTCGCGGGTCTATAGCCATAGCGGCACGCCGCGCGTCCAGGTCACCGACCTGACGCCCGTCGCGCCTGCGGGCAGCTGAGGCCGCCGCTCGACTTCGCCGGACGCGAGCGGTAATAGGAGGCAGGGCGGCTCCACCGGGCCGCCCTTCGCCGTTTCAGGAGCCACGCCCGTGCCGATCACCCCGCTCATGCCCGTCTATCCGCGCTCGGCGGTGCGGCCGGTGCGCGGCGAGGGCTGCTATCTGTATGGCGAGGACGGCACCCGGTATCTCGACATGGCCGCCGGCATCGCGGTCAACGCGCTCGGCCATGGCCACCCCGCGCTGGTGGAGACGATCGCGCGCCAGGCGGCGACGCTGATGCACGTGTCCAACCTGTACGGCTCGCCCCAGGGCGAGCGGTTCGCGCAGCGGCTGGTGGACGCGACCTTCGCCGACACGGTGTTCTTCACCAACTCGGGTGCGGAAGCCGTGGAGTGCGCGATCAAGGTCGCGCGGCGCTTTCATTACGCCAACGGCAACCCCGAACGGCACACGCTGATCTCCTTCGACACGGCGTTCCACGGCCGCACGCTGGGCGCGATCTCGGCGACCGATCAGCCCAAGATGCGCGACGGCTTCGAGCCGCTGCTGCCGGGCTTTCGATACGCCAAGTTCAATGACCTCGACGGCGCCTTGGCACTGATCGACGAGAACACCGCCGGCTTCCTGGTCGAGCCGATCCAGGGCGAGGGCGGCATCCGCGTCGCCAGCCAGGCGTTCCTGCGCGGCCTGCGCGCCGCCTGCGACGAACACGGCCTGTTGCTGGTGCTGGACGAGGTGCAGTGCGGCTATGGCCGGACCGGCCGGCTGTTCGCGCACGAGCTGTACGGCATCACGCCCGACATCATGTCGGTGGCCAAGGGCATCGGCGGCGGCTTCCCCTTGGGCGCCTGCCTCGCCAGCGAGCACGCCGCCAAGGGCATGGTCGCGGGCACGCACGGATCCACCTATGGCGGCAACCCGCTGGCGATGGCCGTGGGCGAGACGGTGCTCGACGTGATCGAGGCGCCCGGCTTCCTGGACAACGTCGCCACCAAGGGCGCGCGGCTGCGTCAGGCGCTCGAGCAGATGATCCCCAATCACGACCACCTCTTCGCGGAGGTCCGCGGCGAAGGGCTGATGCTCGGCCTCAAGCTCAAGAGCGACAGCCGCCGCTTCGTCGCCCACTGCCGCGACCACCACCAGCTGCTGCTGGTCGCCGGCGGCGAGAACGTCGTGCGTCTGCTCCCGCCGCTGGTGATCGAGGACAGCCACATCAGCGAGTGCGTCGAGAAGCTAAGCGAGGCGGCGCGGGTCTATGTGCCGGTCAGCGATGAGTAGCCTTGTGATCCTCCCCTGCAAGGGGAGGTGGCACGCGCTAGCGCGTGACGGAGGGGTGTCACCGCTTGGGAGGGGGACGGCGGGGGGGCCCCCCCCGCCCCCCCCCCGCCCCGGCCCCGCCCC
>CAXTWJ010000328.1:0-1016 GCA_964247925.1 uncultured Sphingomonas sp. | reverse complement strand
GGCTAGGCGAAACGTAAACTGCTGCCGTGGCCGGGGTGGGGGCGGGGGCGTGGCGGGTGTTGGCGGGGTCACACCGCTTGCGTGCGGAGACACCGCTCCACCACCGGGCTACGCCCGGCGGTCCCCCTCCCCTTGCAGGGGAGGATTTGCGGGTGAGGCACTTCCTCTCCCTCACCGACGCCGGCGCCGACGGCATCGCCGCGATGCTGGCGGACGCGCTCGACCGCAAGGCGGCGCGTCAGGGCTGGCCCAAGGGACGCCCCGACGCCGACGCCCCGCTCGCTGGCCATGTGCTCGCCTGCGTGTTCGAGAAGAGCTCGACCCGCACGCGCGTGTCGTTCGACATGGCGATGCGGCAGCTCGGCGGCGCGGCGCTGGTGCTCGACAGCGCCACCACCCAGCTCGGGCGCGGCGAGACGGTGGCCGACACCGCGCGCGTCTTGAGCGGCTATTGCGACGCGATCATGTGCCGCACCGACGATCACGCCAAGCTGGAGGAGATGGCGCATCACGCGACCGTCCCCGTCATCAACGGCCTGACCGACGACAGCCACCCCTGTCAGATCATGGCCGACCTGCTCACCATCATCGAGAGCGACAAGGCGTTGCCCGGCCTGAAGATCGCGTGGCTGGGCGACGGCAACAACGTGCTCCACTCGATCGTGGAAGCGGCGGCGCTGATGCGCTTCGACGTGGTCGCCGCCTGCCCGCAGGGCTTCGCGCCCGACGAGGCGCGCATCGCCGCCGCCTCGGGCCGTGCCCGCGTCGTGGCGTCGCCGCGCGAGGCGGTGGAGGGCGCCGACGTGGTCGTCACCGACACCTGGATTTCGATGGGCCAGGCCCATGCCGAAAACAAGCTCGCCGCGCTCCAGCCCTATCAGGGCGATGCCGCGCTGATGGCGGCCGCGAAGCCCGACGCCAAGTTCCTTCACTGTCTTCCCGCGCATCGCGGCGAGGAGGTGACGGCCGAGGTCATCGACGGCCCGCAGTCGCTGATCTGGTCCGAGGCGGAGAAC
>CAXTWJ010000327.1:0-3385 GCA_964247925.1 uncultured Sphingomonas sp. | reverse complement strand
CTCGACCCCTCCCGCAAGCGGGAGGGGGGAGCTGCCGGCCGTCACGCTGCCCTACCTGTTCGCGCGCAAGTTCGGGGTCGTGGTCGCCGCGATCGAACCGCATCTCGTCGTCGCGTTGCGGGAGGGGGCCGACCCCAAGGCGCTGATCGAGGTCCGGCGCGCGCTCGGCCGCGCATTCGATATCGCCGTGGTCGAGGCGCCCGCGTTCGACCGCCTGCTGTCGGACGCCTATGCGATGGACGGCCAGGCGACCGCGATGGCGGGTCTGCGCATGGGCGACGAGCTCGACAGTCTCGCCGAAGGGCTGCCGACGGCCGAGGACCTGCTCGACACCGCCGACGATGCGCCGGCGATCCGGCTGATCAACGGAGTCATCGCCGACGCCGCGCGCAATGGCGTGTCGGATATCCATATCGAGCCCTACGAGACCGGGCTGGTCGTGCGGATGCGGATCGACGGCGTGCTGCGCGAGACGCTGCGGATGCCGCCGCACGTCGCCCCGGTGGTGGTCAGTCGCGTCAAGGTGATGGCGCGGCTCGACATCGCCGAGCGGCGCGTGCCGCAGGACGGGCGCATGGGGCTGACGCTGGGGGGCAAGCTGCTCGACGTGCGCGTCTCCACCCTGCCGAGTCGCGCGGGCGAGCGGGTGGTGCTGCGCATTCTGGACAAGGAGAATGCCGGCATCGACCTGCCCGCGCTGGGGCTGCCCGCCGGGGCGCACGCGCTGCTGACGGGGGCGCTGGGTGAGCCGAACGGCATCATCCTCGTCACGGGACCGACCGGATCGGGCAAGACCACCACGTTGTACGCGGCGCTGCGATTGCTCAACGACGGCACCCGCAACATTCTGACCGTCGAGGACCCGGTCGAGTACGCGGTCGATGGCGTCGGCCAGACGCAGGTCAACGCCAAGGTCGGGCTGACCTTCGCCGCCGGGCTGCGCGCGATCCTGCGCCAGGACCCCGACACCGTGATGGTCGGCGAGATCCGCGACCGCGAGACCGCCGAGATCGCGGTGCAGGCGTCGCTGACCGGGCATCTGGTGCTGTCCACCGTCCACACCAACGACGCCGCCGGCGCGATCACGCGAATGCGCGACATGCGCGTCGAGCCGTTCCTGCTCGCCTCCACCCTGCGCGCGGTCATCGCGCAGCGGCTGGTGCGGCGGCTCTGCCCCACCTGCCGCCGCCCGGTCCGCGCCGGGGACACGCCCGCGCCGATGCTGGGCATCGCGCCGGACGCGCGGGTATGGGCGCCCGCCGGCTGCGACGCGTGCGGGCAGACCGGCTACAAGGGTCGGGTGGGCGTGTTCGAGGCGATCCGGGTCGACGAGACGATCCGCCGGCTCATCAACGAGGGTGGCGACGAACAGGCGATCGCCGCCCATGCCTTCGCACGTGGCGACACGCTGGCCGTCGCCGCGCGGCGGCTGGTTGAAGAGGGGGTGACCACGCCGGAGGAGGCGATCCGCGTGAGCCGGCGCGACGCGGCGGACGTGGACGAGGTGGCGGCACTGCCGGCAGATGCCTGATTTCGATTATCTCGCCATCGACACGCGCGGCGCGGAGCAGCGCGGCCACGTCGCGGCGCCTGACCTCGACGCCGCGCGGGCGCGGCTCGACCGGCAGCGGCTGTATGTGGTGCGGCTGGCACCCGGCGCGGCGCCGCCGGCGACGCGCGCGCTGTTCGGGCTGCAGCTCGGGCGGCCGCGGATGCGGGCCAAGCAGCTGACGCTGTTCACCCGCCAGCTCGCGACGCTCAATCGCGTCTCGCCGCTGGAAGAGTCGCTGCGCACGATCACGCGCCAGACCGAGCAGGAGGGCGTGCGCGGGGTCGTCGCGGCCGTCCATGCGGGCGTGGTCGAGGGTCGCCGCCTGGCCGACGCCATGGCGCGCGAGCCGCGGAGCTTCCCCGTCCTCTACCGCGCGATGGTGTCCGCCGGCGAGAGCTCGGGCTCGCTGCCGACCATCCTCGACCGGCTCGCCAACCTGCTGGAACGCCAGGCGGAGATCCGGGGCAAGCTGATCACCGCGCTCGCCTATCCGTCGATCCTGGCCGCCGTCGCGTTCGGCGTCGTGACCGCCTTGATGATCTTCGTCGTGCCGCAGGTGGTGGAACAGTTCGACACGGTGGGGCAGCAGCTGCCGTTCCTGACGCGGGCGGTGATGGCGCTGTCCGGCTTCCTGGTGTCCTACTGGTGGGCGTTGCTCGCCGCCGGAGCCGTGCTCGGGCTGGGGGCATGGCAGATACTGAAACAGCCCGGCCCGCGCCTGTCGTTCGACACCCGGCTGCTCCGCCTGCCGCTGATCGGCCGGCTGCTGCGCGACCTCCATGCGGCGCGGATGGCGCGGACGCTGTCCACCATGGTCGCCAGCCGGCTGCCGCTGCTGGAAGGGCTGGTGCTGCCCGCGGGCACCATCCACAACCGGCGGCTGCGGCTGGCGTCCGACGAGATCACCGACGCGATCCGGCAGGGCGGCAGCCTGTCCGCCGCGATGCGCCGCACGGGCGTGTTCCCGCCGCTGCTGACCTATCTCGCCGCGTCGGGCGAGGCGGCGGGGCGGCTGGACGAGATGCTGGAGCGCGCGGCCGATTACCTGGAGCGCGAGTTCGACCGCTTCACCGCCACCGCGCTGTCGCTGCTGGAGCCGGCGATCATCGTCGTGATGGGCGGCGTCGTGGCCACGATCGTGCTATCCATCCTGCTGCCGATCCTGCAGCTCAACACGCTGGCGGGGCAATGAGAGGTCGTATGCGTACCGATCCCAAGAAGAAACGCCCGGACGAAGACGGCTTCACCCTCGTCGAGCTGATGGTGGTGATCGTCATCATCGGCCTGCTCGCGACCATCGTGGTCATCAACGTCCTGCCGTCGGGCGACAAGGCCAAGCAGGTGCGCGCCAAGGCGGACATCTCCACGATCGAGGGCGCGCTGGAGACATACCGGCTCCAGCTCGACCGCTATCCCACCACCGCGCAGGGGCTGCAGGCGCTCAAGACGCCGCCCCAGGGTGTGGACGCCTCGCGCTACCAGCCCGGCGGCTATCTGAAGAAGCTGGAGACCGATCCCTGGGGCAACCCGTATCTCTACGCGTCGCCCGGCCAGCATGGCGAGGCGGACGTGTGGAGCTATGGCCGCGACGGCAAGGAGGGGGGCACCGGGCCGGATGCCGACATCACCTCCTGGCAGTGACGCCCGCTGGGCGCCCGCCTGCGCGGGGGCGCGCCCGCGCGCGACAAACGCGCGAGGGGGCGGCTTCACCCTCGTCGAGCTCATGGTGACGATCACCGTCGTCGCGCTGATGGCGTCCGTCGCGCTGTGGGCGATGCCGGACCCGCGCGGGGCGGTGCGCGACGAGGCGCTGCGCTTCGCGCCGCCCGCGTC
>CAXTWJ010000326.1:0-3385 GCA_964247925.1 uncultured Sphingomonas sp. | reverse complement strand
CTATGCGGTTGATTCACCGCCCGACGGTTCCGAAGGTTCCGGGAAACGGACTTGGGCGCGGGCTTTCCCCTTCAGGTCGGGGTAGGTCGGGTCGGGAAGGCGCGTGCCGTGCATGGCGGTGGGCATAGCGGACGACGGGTCGTTGTAGGACAGCCACCAATTCACGTCATGCCGGCCCTGTGCCGGCATCCACCGGTGGACTGCTCAACGGCGGCAAGCCGAGTCCGACGGCGAGATCGTCCCAATACGGGTTCTGTTGCTCGATCAGGTTGCGTTTGTACTGACGAGGCCACTTCTTCATTCGCTTCTCGGTCTGGATCGCGGCCGCCATCGTGTCGGCCATCGCGTACCAGATCAGCCGATGCACATTGTAACGAGAAGTGAAGCCGCCGAACGTGCCGTCGCGATGCTGCATCACCCGCCCGATCAGGTTCGAGGTGACGCCGGTGTACAGCGTTCCGTTGAAGCCGCTGGCCAGCAGGTACACGCACGGTTCGCGCTGTCTCATGCGGTAGAGCCTGCCCAACGGTGGATGCCGGCACAAGGCCGGCATGACGAAGGCGGATTTGCCGCAACGACGCTTGCTCCCCGCCCGCGCTTGCCCTATATCGCGCTCACTCTCTTACATCGTCGGGTGAAAGAGGCTGCGGGGCCTGCTCCGCGGCGTCGGACCCGCTTGGAAATGCCTTTTGACCGATATCGCCGCCCTGACCCAGCTGATCCAACCCGAGGCGTCCGCGCTCGGCTTCGCGCTGGTGCGGGTGAAGATGTTCGGGGGCAAGTCCGACCCGACGCTGCAGGTGATGGCCGAACGGCCCGACACGCGGCAGCTGACGATCGAGGACTGCGCGGCGCTGTCGCGGCGTGTTTCCGACCGGCTCGACGCGCTGGAGGGGACGCCCGCCGATCCGATCGAGGGCGAGTATCGGCTGGAGGTGTCCAGCCCCGGCATCGACCGGCCGCTGACGCGACTGGCCGATTTCGCCGACTGGCAGGGGCATGAAGCGCGGGTGCATCTCGCGGTACCGGTCGATGGCCGCAAGCAGCTGACGGGCGACCTCGCCGGCGTCGCGGGTGACCGGGTCACGATCGACGTGCGCGGGGCGGGGCCGATGACGGTCCCCTTCGACCAGGTCACGGACGCCAAGCTGCTGATGACCGATCGGCTGATCGCCGCCACCGCGCCGCTCGATGCCGAGGGCGCGGACGAGCTAGAGGAAGAACCGGCACAGGATGCCGAAGCAGAGGAACTGAACTGATGGCCGCCGCTCCCACCATCTCTGGCGCCACCGCCAATCGCGCCGAACTGATCGCGATCGCCAACTCGGTCGCCAGCGAGAAGATGATCGACAAGGGCATCGTCATCGAGGCGATGGAGGACGCGATCCAGCGCGCGGCCAAGGCGCGCTACGGCGCGGAGAACGACATCCGCGCGAAGCTCGATCCCCAGACCGGCGACCTGCGCCTGTGGCGCGTGGTCGAGGTGGTCGAGGCCGTGGACAATTATTTTACGCAGGTCGATCCGAAGGGCGCGGAGAAGCTGCAGCCCGGCGCCGCGATCGGCGACTTCATCGTCGATCCGCTGCCCCCGATCGAGTTCGGCCGCATCGCCGCGCAGGCCGCCAAGCAGGTGATCTTCCAGAAGGTCCGCGACGCCGAGCGCGAGCGGCAGTATGAGGAATACAAGGATCGCGCTGGCGAGATCATCACCGGCGTCGTCAAGCGCGTCGAGTTCGGCCACATCGTGGTCGATCTGGGCCGCGCGGAGGGCGTGATCCGCCGCGACCAGCAGATCCCGCGCGAGGCGGTGCGCGTCAACGACCGCATCCGTTCGCTGATCTTCAAGGTGGTGCGCGAGAACCGCGGCCCGCAAATCTTCCTGTCCCGCGCGCATCCCGATTTCATGAAGAAGCTGTTCGCGCAGGAGGTGCCGGAAATCTATGACGGCATCATCACCATTCAGGCGGCGGCGCGCGATCCCGGCAGCCGCGCGAAGATCGGCGTGATCAGCCGCGACTCCTCGATCGATCCGGTCGGCGCGTGCGTCGGCATGAAGGGCAGCCGCGTGCAGGCCGTCGTGCAGGAGATGCAGGGCGAGAAGATCGACATCATCCCCTGGTCGCCCGACACCGCGACCTTCGTGGTCAACGCGCTGCAGCCGGCGAGCGTCAGCCGCGTGCTGATCGACGAGGAAGAGGATCGGATCGAGGTGGTGGTGCCCGACGATCAGCTGAGCCTGGCGATCGGGCGGCGCGGGCAGAACGTGCGGCTCGCCAGCCAGCTGACCGGCAAGGCCATCGACATCCTGACCGAGGCGGACGCGAGCGAGAAGCGGCAGCGCGAGTTCACGACCAACACCGAGACGTTCCAGAACGAGCTGGACGTCGATGAGACGCTGGCGCAGCTGCTGGTGGCGGAAGGCTTTTCCTCGCTCGAGGAGGTCGCCTATGTCGAGCCGGAGGAGATCGCCGGCATCGAGGGGCTGGAGGAGCTGGCCGACGAACTGCAGAGCCGCGCGCAGGAGGCGCTGGAGCGACGCGAGCAGGCGGCGCGCGAGGAGCGTCGCGCGCTGGGCGTCGAGGATGCGCTGGCCGATATGCCCTATCTGACCGAGGCGATGCTGGTGACGCTGGGCAAGGCGAAGATCCTGACGCTCGACGATCTCGCCGACCTGGCGACCGACGAACTGGTCGAGAAGAAGCGGGTCGAGCCGCGCCGCCGCAACGAGGACGCGCCCAAGCGGCCCGAGCCCAAGGGCGGCATCCTGTCCGAGTACGGCCTGACCGACGAGCAGGGCAACGAAATCATCATGGCCGCGCGCCAGCACTGGTTCGAGGATGAGCCAGCCGTGGCCGAGCCAGCCGGGGAGGTCGCTGATGCGGACCCGGCGCAATGAGACTGTAGGCGCTTCGACGGCCGAGGAGCAGGACGGCCCCGTCCGTTCCTGCATCCTGACCCGCGACCGCGCGTCGCGGGCGGCGCTGGTGCGACTCGCGCTCGCGCCGGACGGGCGGGTGCTGCCCGACGTGCGCGCCAAGGCGCCGGGGCGCGGCGCCTGGATCGGGGTGACCCGCGCCGAGCTGGAGACGGCGATGGCGAAGGGGCGGCTCAAGGGCGCGCTGGCCCGCGGATTCAAGGGCGCGCCGTTCGCGCTCGACGCCGACCTGCCAGAGCGGATCGCGGAGGCGCTTCAGCGCAACGCGCTCGATCGGCTGGGGCTGGAGGCCAAGGCGGGGACGCTGCTGACGGGGGCGGAGCGGATCGAGGAGGTGCTGTGGACGCCGGTGGCGGAGATTTGAGGGCGGGAGAGGCGACCGAGCACGGTGGCGCTGCAACGGCGCCGGACGAAACTCCCATCGTCGCCCCGATACGGCATCTCCTGTAC
>CAXTWJ010000325.1:0-3394 GCA_964247925.1 uncultured Sphingomonas sp. | reverse complement strand
CCCAGGCTGCCGAAGCCCTGCGCGACCTGGTCCGACTGGACGTCGCCGTCATAGTTCTTGCACGCCCAGACGAACTCGCCCGACCATTTCAGCGCGGACGCGACCATGTCGTCGATCAGGCGATGCTCGTAGACGATGTTCGCGGCCTTGAACCGGTCGCGGAACTCCGCCTCGAACACCTCGGCGAAGATATCCTTGAAGCGGCCGTCATAGGCCTTCAGGATCGTGTTCTTGGTCGAAAGGTACAGCGGCCAGCCACGTCCCAGGCTGTAGTGCATCGATGCGCGCGCGAAGTCGCGGATCGACTCGTCGAGATTGTACATGCCCATCGCGACGCCCGCGGCCGGGAAGTCGAACACGTCGAATTCGAGCGTCTCGCCATTCGCGCCTTCCCACTTCATCGTCAGCTTGCCGGGGCCGGGCACCTTGAAGTCGGTGGCGCGATACTGGTCGCCAAAGGCATGACGACCGACCACGATCGGCTGCGTCCAGCCCGGGATCAGGCGGGGCACGTTGCGGATCACGATCGGCTCGCGGAAGATGACGCCGCCGAGGATGTTGCGGATGGTGCCGTTGGGCGACTTCCACATCTTCTTGAGGCCGAATTCCTCGACGCGCTGCTCGTCGGGAGTGATCGTCGCGCATTTCACCGCCACGCCGTATTTCTGCGTGGCCTTCGCGCTGTCCACCGTGACCTGGTCGTCGGTGGCGTCGCGATGCTCGATGCCGAGGTCGTAATAGTCGAGCTGGATGTCGAGATAGGGCTTGATCAGGCGCTCGCGGATCCATTCCCAGATGATCCGCGTCATCTCGTCGCCGTCGATCTCCACGACGGGCGTCTTCACCTGAATCTTGGCCATGCTTTCTTCCTCGCGGATGGGGTTGCGAGCGCGTCTAGGGGGTAGGCATGGGGCAATCAAGGCGAGCCCCGATGGGGGAAGTCGCATCCCATGGCGTGGTGTTGTGACCTGTCGCGTGGCACCTGCCCGCCATGCAGCTGCCAAGGCGGGCGGCCACGTGCCGGGCAGCGCCGATTGTGCTGTTGCCCGCCGCCGGGTAAGCCGCGACGCCTATGCCATCGCTCGACAAGCCGCCCATCGCGACGACCACCGTCAAGTGGCGCTTTCCCGCCGTCCATGCCGAAGGGTGGAAGTTCGTCGCGATCGCCGTCGGCCTGTGTCTGCTCGCGACGTGGCTGTCGAACGTGCTGTTCTGGCCGATGGTCGGGCTGACGATCTGGGTGGCGGCGTTTTTCCGCGATCCGATCCGCACGACGCCGCAGGGTGCCGATCTGATCGTGGCACCCGCCGACGGGCTGATCACGATGATCCAGCGCGTGCCCGTGCCGCGCGAGCTGGACGGTCCCAACGGCCTGCCGCCCGGGCCGCTGGTCCGGGTGTCCATCTTCATGTCGGTGTTCGACGTCCACATCAACCGCACGCCGATCGCGGGCACGGTCAGGCAGGTCGTGTACGTCTCCGGCAAGTTCCTGAACGCCGATCTCGACAAGGCGTCCGAGGAAAATGAACGCCAGTATTTCGTGGTGGAGGATCATGCCGGGCGGCGCGTCGGCTTTACCCAGATCGCCGGGCTGGTGGCGCGGCGGATCATGGGGTTCGTGAAACCGGGCGACACGGTCGCGGCCGGCCAGCGGATCGGGCTGATCCGGTTCGGAAGCCGGGTCGATGTGTTCCTGCCGGATGACTGCGTCTGTCAGGTCGCGCTCGGCCAGCGCAGCATCGCGGGCGAGACGGTGCTGGGGCGCGTCCGGGGACAGCCCGTCACGGGCGTGGCGCAGTGAAGGCTGCGCCGCAGGCCGAGGTGACGTGGTAAATGGCCATGCGAACCCGCCCGCTACGCGCCGGTCGCGGCATCCCGCTGCGCGCGGTCGTGCCCAACGCGATGACCGCGCTGGCGCTGTGCTCGGGCCTGTCCGGCGTGCGGTTCGCGATCTCGGGCGAATGGGAACGGGCAGCGACGTTCGTGCTGATCGCGGGCGTTCTGGACGGCCTGGACGGGCGCGTGGCGCGGCTGCTGCGCGGGCAGAGCCGGTTCGGGGCCGAGCTCGATTCGCTGGCCGACTCGATCTCGTTCGGCGTGTCGCCGGCGCTGATCCTCTATCTGTGGTCGCTGGCCGCGCTGCCGCGGCTGGGCTGGATCTGCGCGCTGATGCTGGCCGTGTTCTGCGCGCTCCGGCTGGCAAGGTTCAATGCACAGATCGATGTGGGTGAGCAGCCGCACAAATCGGCAGGTTTCCTGACGGGGGTGCCCGCGCCGGCCGGGGCGGGCCTGGCGCTGCTGCCGTTGTTCATCTGGCTGTGGAGCGGCGAGCCGTTATTCGCTTCGCCCTATCTGGTGGCACCCTGGACCGCCGCGGTGGCGGTGCTGATGGTGTCCAGCGTCGCGACCTATAGCTGGACGTCGTTCCGTCTGCGCCGCACGGTGCGGTTCGAGGCGATCGCGGCGGCGGTGGTGCTGGCCGCCGCGCTGGTCAGCGCGCCGTGGCAGACGCTGACCGCCGTGTGCGTCATCTATCTCGCGACGGTTCCGTTCAGCATCGTCAGCTATGCCCGGGTCAGGCGGCTGCGCGCAGGTGGCGAACGGCCACGGGAACGGGCGTTGCCGCCCAGCGCCTGACGGCGATGCGACGTTCCGCCTGCGCGAGGCCGGCGAGCGGCTGGAACGGCTGTTCGACATGACCGGCGGCGAGCCGCGCGATGCGACGCCATTCGGGCGCGACCGTGGACCAGATCGCCGCCAGCGCCAGCGCCATCGCGCCCGTGAAAACCGTCATCGCCACCAATGCCATCATGTTCGCCTCCCTTTTCGCGAACGAGTTTCTTCACCCGCCCGAACGGCCAAGTTATCCACAGGTTCCAGGCCTGTGGAAAAACGCCCTGGAAAGAAGCCGTTCGGTGATCTATGTTAACCAACGCGACTCACCGGACCGGCTCTGAACCCGGTATGTTCCACTGCTGTTCCGGTGTCAAGCGGGTTGCGTTCCGCCCGCCCCATCTCTATTTGGGCGCGCTCAATCCCGCATGGGAAGCAACATAGCCCGGTGTTCCTGCCTGCGCGGGGATCATCCGCTTCCCAGAGGCTCAACCGGAAGGATCTATCCCTATGGCGGCACCTGTCGTCACCATGCAGCAGCTCATCGAGACGGGCGCGCACTTCGGTCACCAGACGCATCGCTGGAACCCGAAGATGAAGCCGTACATCTTTGGCGACCGCAACGGCGTTCACATCCTGGACCTGTCCCAGACGGTGCCGCTGTTCGCGCGCGCGCTGGAGTTCGTGTCGTCGGCGGTCGCCGGCGGTGGCAAGGTGCTGTTCGTGGGCACCAAGCGCCAGGCGCAGGAGCCGGTCCGCGACGCGGCGATGCGGGCAAACC
>CAXTWJ010000324.1:595-3398 GCA_964247925.1 uncultured Sphingomonas sp. | reverse complement strand
CCCCTGAAGGGGAGAGGGGATCAAGGCTGCGTCGCGAGCAGGTAGGTCTGCCGCAGCGTGTCGATCGGCTGGAGCTTGCCCTCGGCCTCGTGGTGCCAGAAGATCCAGCCGTTGCACGCGGGCGCGGCTTGAAGGGTGGCGCCGAGCTTGTGGATCGAGCCGGTCGCGCCGCACGCCGACAAGAGCGAGCCGTCGGCGCGGACGGTGGCGGTCCAGCGGCGCTTCGCGTCGGTCAGGACGCTGCCGGGGAGGACGTAGCTGTTCTCCACCAGCTGCCCGAACGCGACCTTGGGCGCCTGGCGCGGCGACTGCATGGTCGCCAGCGCGGACTCGTCGAGCGGCAGCGCGGCGGCGATCCGCGCGGCGGCGGCGGCGCAATAGTCGGCCTCGCGCTCGATGCCGATCCAGTGCCGGCCGAGCCGCTTCGCCACCGCCCCCGTGGTGCCGGTGCCGAAGAACGGGTCGAGCACGACATCGCCGGGCTTGGTGCTCGCGAGCAGTACGCGGTAGAGCAGCGCCTCCGGCTTCTGCGTCGGGTGGACCTTGACGCCGCCCGCCTTCAGCCGCTCCGGCCCGCCGCAGATCGGGAACTCCCAGTCGGAACGCATCTGCAGCTCGTCGTTGAGCGTCTTCATCGACCGGTAATTGAAGGTGTATTTGGCCTTCTCGCCCTTGCTCGCCCAGATCAGCGTCTCGTGCGCGTTGGTGAAGCGGGTGCCGCGGAAATTGGGCATCGGGTTCGCCTTGCGCCAGACGATGTCGTTCAGGACCCAGAAGCCCAGATCCTGCACCGCGACACCGACGCGGAAGATGTTGTGGTACGACCCGATCACCCAGATCGTGCCGTCGTCCTTCAGGACGCGGTGCGCCTCCGCCAGCCAGGCGCGGGTGAAGGCGTCGTAGTGGCGGAAGCTCTCGAACTTGTCCCAGTCGTCGGTCACCGCATCGACATGACTGCCGTCGGGACGGTGGAGGTCGCCGCCGAGCTGGAGATTGTAGGGCGGGTCGGCGAAGACGCAATCGACCGACTTCGCGGGCAGCGCGCGCATCGCGGCGATGCAGTCGGCCATGACGATCCGATCCAGCGGCAGCGTCGCCGTCGGCGCCGCCGTCGCTCGTGACGCGACCTTCTCCAATACCCCCATGCCCACTCCCCTTGCGCGCCATTGGCGCCAGACGGCCGGAATCCGTCAAGCGAACATTGGTTAACGTCGGCGGTTACGATCGCGTTAACGCGACGATGCGAATCGAGAGCGGGCCCAGATGTTGAGTTCGGTCGGGCGGCAGAACTCAAGCGGTGGGGGTGTTGCGCGAAAGACTCATCGCGACCGCTTCCGCCACCGGCGCGAAGGAGCGGCGATGGAGCGGCGTCGGCCCGTGCTCGATCAGCGCCCGTCGGTGGGCGGGGCAGGCATAGCCCTTGTTGGAGTGCCAGTCGTAGCGCGGCCATGATTCGGCGTGCGCGATCATGATCTGGTCGCGGACGTGCTTGGCGACGATGGAGGCGGCGGCGATCGACAGGCTGAGGCCGTCACCGCCGACAATCGCGGTGGCGCGGTATGACCAGCGCGGCAGGCGGTTGCCGTCGACCAGCACATGGCCGGGCTGCGCACCGAGCGCGTCCACCGCCAGCGTCATCGCCTTCATCGTCGCCCAGTAGATGTTGAGCTGGTCGATCTCCGGCGCCTCGACGATGCCGACGCCCACGGTCGCGCAGGCGCGCAGGCGGTCGTGGAGGCGCGCGCGCTCGGCGGCGGGCAGCTTCTTGGAATCGTTCAGGCCGCGCGGGATTCCCTTCGCGGGCAGGATCACGGCGGCGGCGACCACCGGCCCCGCCAGCGGCCCGCGCCCGGCCTCATCGACGCCGGCGACGGGGGCGAGGCAGAGCTTCTCGTGGCGGAGGCTGGGCATCAGACGTCCTTGACCGCCTGATGCCCCAGCGGGCCGTGTCCCTGCCCCAGCCCCGGCGCGGCGAGCAGGGCGGCGCGCACGAACCGCCGCGCTAGCGCCACCGCGTCGGGCAATATCAACCTGCGCGCCAGCCCGACCGCCAAGGCGCTCGCCAGCGTGCAGCCGGTGCCGTGGGTATGGCGCGTATCGATGCGGGGTGAATCCCAGTTGATCTCCTCCCACCCGTTCGGTCCGGACTGGTAAAGGAAGTCGAACACCCGCTCCGCATTATCATAGCGATACGGCTGGCCCACGAGATTGGTACCATAGGTAAATCCGTCGAGGGTCAGATGCCCGCCCTTGGCGAGCACTGCGCGACACCCAGCCGTCTGCAGCAGCGCTTCGGCGGCGTAGGCTTGTTCCAACTCATTGCCGACCTCGATGCCCGAAAGCGCGGCCAGCTCGGGTGTGTTCGGCGTCACCACGGTGGCGAGCCGCATCAATCGCGCGAAGCCGGCGATCGTGTCGGCGTCGGCGAGCACCGCGCCCGAGGTCGCCACCATCACGGGGTCGAACACGACGGGGATGTCGGGCGTCCCCTCCAGCAGGTCGGCGACCGCGTGCGCCGTCGCCGCCGATCCGATCATGCCGATCTTGACCGCATCCGCGCCGATGTCGTCGAGGCAGGAACGGGCCTGCGCGATCACGGTGTCGGTCGGCACGGGATGGACGGCCTGCACCCCCAGCGTGTTCTGCGCGGTGATCGCGGTGATCGCGGTCATCGCGTGGCCGCCGAGCATCGTGACCGTCTTGATGTCCGCCTGAATGCCGGCGCCGCCGCCCGAGTCGGAGCCGGCGATGACCAGAATGCGCGGGGTGGGCGGGTCGCGAAAGGTCACGTCCTACACGGTCC
>CAXTWJ010000324.1:0-585 GCA_964247925.1 uncultured Sphingomonas sp. | reverse complement strand
CCCCCCCCCGCGGCGGGGCGCCCACCGCCGGCGCGAGCCGAACGCGCTGGAGCGATGCGGCTCGCCCGGGCCAGAGGTGGATGCCGGCACAAGGCCGGCATGACGGTTTTCGTACATCAGGCACTCTTGTCACGACCGACGCGTGTAGGACAGGTCACGCGCGGAAGCGGCGCTCGGTCGCGGCCGGGTGTTGCTTCAGCGCCTTGCCCGTGCGGGTCGGGCGATCGAGCAGCTCGCCACCGCAATCGGGGCAACGCTCGTCGAGCGCGTCCGCGCACGCGGCGCAGAAGGTGCATTCGAAAGAACAGATAAACGCGCCACCCGCATCTGCCAGCAGGTCCGCGCCGCAGCGCTGGCAGTCGGGGTGCATGAGGAGCATGGCGGCGATGTAGCGGCGCCGACCCGCGGCGCCAAGGCGCCTCCCCTCGGCCGGAACCTTTGCGCGGCGGGGCGTTGTGCATCGGAGCAACAGGAGGGAAATACGATGCCGATCAATCACCTGCGTTCCGCGCGCGCCGCCACGCTGGCACTCGCCGTCGCGCTGGCGGGGCCTGCGCTGGCGCAGTCGCCGCGCACCCCCAACGC
>CAXTWJ010000323.1:0-3411 GCA_964247925.1 uncultured Sphingomonas sp. | reverse complement strand
CGCACCGACATCTCCTCCATCCTCGTCATCGGCGCGGGGCCGATCGTCATCGGGCAGGCGTGCGAGTTCGATTATTCGGGGACGCAGGCGATCAAGGCGTTGCGCGAGGAGGGGTATCGGGTGGTGCTGGTCAACTCCAACCCGGCGACGATCATGACCGACCCGGAACTGGCGGACGCGACCTATGTGGAGCCGATCACGCCCGCCGTGGTCGCGCGCATCATCGAGCGCGAGCGGCCCGACGCGGTGCTGCCGACGATGGGCGGGCAGACGGCGCTCAACACCGCGCTGGCGCTCTACAATGACGGGACGCTCGCGAAATACGGTTGCCAGATGATCGGCGCGGACGCGGAG
Organism: uncultured Sphingomonas sp.; assembly: GCA_964247925.1. Lineage (GTDB taxonomy): Bacteria > Pseudomonadota > Alphaproteobacteria > Sphingomonadales > Sphingomonadaceae > Sphingomonas. The sequence goes on along the minus strand of CAXTWJ010000323.1, from coordinate 3,057 downwards.
GCGATCGACAAGGCGGAGGACCGGCTGAAGTTCAAGGACGCGATGACGCGGATCGGGCTCGAGTCGGCCCGGTCCGCGATCGCGCACAGCGTCGAGGAGGCGCTGGCGGGGCTGGAGGTCACCGGGCTGCCCGCCGTGATCCGGCCGTCCTTCACGCTGGGCGGCACGGGCGGGGGCATCGTCTATAACCGCGCCGAGTTCGTCGAGCTGGTCCGCAAGGGGCTGGACGCCTCGCCCACCACCGAGGTGCTGATCGAGGAGTCGCTGCTCGGCTGGAAGGAATATGAGATGGAGGTGGTCCGCGACCGCGCGGACAATTGCATCATCATCTGCTCCATCGAGAACGTCGATCCGATGGGGGTCCATACCGGCGACTCGATCACCGTCGCGCCCGCGCTGACGCTGACCGACAAGGAATATCAGATCATGCGCAACGCGAGCATCGCGGTGCTGCGCGAGATCGGGGTGGAGACGGGGGGCTCCAACGTCCAGTTCGCGGTCAACCCGCGCGACGGGCGGCTGGTGGTCATCGAGATGAACCCGCGCGTGTCGCGCTCCAGCGCGCTCGCATCCAAGGCGACGGGGTTCCCAATCGCGAAAGTCGCCGCCAAGCTGGCGGTGGGCTATACGCTGGACGAGATCACCAACGACATCACGGGCGCGACGCCGGCGAGCTTCGAGCCGACGATCGACTATGTCGTGACCAAAATCCCGCGCTTCGCGTTCGAGAAGTTCAAGGGCGCCGAGGCCGTGCTGGGCACCGCGATGAAGTCGGTGGGCGAGGTGATGGCGATCGGGCGCTCGATGGCCGAGTCGCTGCAAAAGGCGCTGCGCGGGCTGGAGACGGGGCTGTCCGGCTTCAACGTCGTCGATCGGCTGGCGGGGGCACCGCGCGAGGAGATCGAGGCGGCGCTGGCGGTGGCGACGCCCGACCGGCTGCTGGTCGCGGCGCAGGCGCTGCGCGAGGGCTTCACGGTGGCGGAGGTCCATGCGATCGCGAAGTACGATCCGTGGTTTCTGGAGCGGATCGCGGAGATCGTCGCCGCGGAGGCGCAGGTGATGCAGGGCGGGCTGCCGGTGGAGGCGGCGGGGCTCAGGCGGCTGAAGGCGATGGGGTTCTCCGACAAGCGGCTCGCCTGGCTGGCGCTGCAGTCGGCGCGGCTGCGGCCCGGGAGCGAACGCGGGATCGCGCGCGCGACGGGGCTGGTCCACGACGCGGTGGTCGCGATGACCGGCGGCGTGACGGAGGACGAGGTGCGCGCGCTGCGGCATCGGCTGGGGGTGCGGCCGGTGTTCAAGCGGATCGACACCTGCGCGGCCGAGTTCGAGGCGCGCACGCCGTACATGTACTCGACCTATGAGGCGCCGAGCTTCGGCGAGCCGGAGAACGAGGCGCAGCCGTCTGACGCGCGCAAGATCGTGATCCTGGGCGGCGGGCCGAACCGGATCGGGCAGGGGATCGAGTTCGATTACTGCTGCTGCCACGCCTGCTTCGCGCTGGCGGAGGCCGGCTATGAGACGATCATGGTCAATTGCAACCCGGAGACGGTGAGCACCGATTACGACACGTCCGACCGGCTCTATTTCGAGCCGCTGACCGCGGAGGACGTGCTGGAGATCCTGCACGTCGAGAGCCAAGCGGGCACGCTGGTCGGCGTGATTGTCCAGTTCGGGGGGCAGACGCCGCTCAACCTGGCGCGCGCGCTGGAGAAGGCGGGGATCCCGATCCTGGGCACCAGCCCGGACGCGATCGACCTGGCGGAGGATCGCGAGCGGTTCGCGGCGCTGGTCGCGAGGCTGGGGCTGAAACAGCCGGCGAACGGGCTGGCGCGCTCCCGCGACGAGGCGGTCGCGGCGGCGAACCGGATCGGCTACCCGGTGCTGATGCGCCCGTCCTATGTGCTGGGCGGGCGCGCGATGGAGGTGGTCGACAGCGAGGGGCAGCTCGACCATTACATCGCCACCGCGGTGCAGGTGTCCGGCGACGCGCCGGTGCTGATCGACCAGTATCTGCGCGACGCGATCGAGGTGGATGTTGATGCGATCTGCGACGGCGTGGACGTCGTCGTGGCGGGCGTACTGCAGCATATCGAGGAGGCGGGCGTTCATTCGGGCGACAGCGCCTGCTCGATCCCGCCCTACAGCCTGTCGACCGAAATCATCGCGGAGATCGAGCGGCAGACCGACCTGCTGGCGCGCGCGCTCCAGGTCGTCGGGCTGATGAACATCCAGTTCGCGGTGAAGGACGGGCAGGTCTACCTGATCGAGGTCAATCCGCGCGCCAGCCGGACGGTGCCCTTCGTCGCCAAGGCGATCGGCGCGCCCGTCGCCAAGATCGCGGCGCGGGTGATGGCGGGCGAGAAGTTGCGCGACCTGCCGCCGATCGATCGCCACATCGCGCACGTCGCGGTGAAGGAGGCGGTGTTCCCGTTCAACCGCTTCCCCGGCATCGACCCGGTGCTGAGCCCCGAGATGAAGTCGACCGGCGAGGTGATGGGGATCGACGCCGACTTCACCACCGCCTTCTACAAGGCGCAGCTGGGCGCGGGCACGGTGCTGCCGCGCGAGGGCACGGTGTTCGTCAGCGTCAAGGACGGCGACAAGGAGGGGATCGTGCCGGGCGTGCGCGAGCTGGTCGACCACGGCTTTCGCGTGGTCGCGACCGCGGGCACCGCCGATCATCTCCAGCGCGCGGGCCTGCCGGTCACGCCGGTCAACAAGGTGGCGCAGGGGCGGCCGCACATCGTCGATCGGATCGTGGATGGCGAGATCGCGCTGATCATCAACACCACCGAAGGCTGGCAGAGTCTGAAGGACTCGCAGCCGATCCGCGCCTCGGCGCTGGCGCACCGCGTCCCTTACTTCACGACCGCCTCGGCGGCGGTGGAGGCGGCGCGCGCGATCGTGGCGGTCGGCGCGGCCGGCGGCAGTGACCTTGAAGTGCGGCCGCTCCAGTCATATTATTCTCGTTCGCACGTCTGATCCCCCACAGCCTTGTGTAGTGCGGGCGGCTTCGGGAGGGCCGCTCGGGATCCGTTTCATTGACGAAGGGTATGG
>CAXTWJ010000322.1:0-3412 GCA_964247925.1 uncultured Sphingomonas sp. | reverse complement strand
GCCCCCGCCGCGGGCCCCCGGGGCCCCCCCCCCCCCCGGGCCCCCGCCGCCGACGCCGAAACACGCCGTCGAGGCGGCGGGCCTGTGGCTGCTGATCCGCGCGTTCGCCGCCGGCTGCACCGCCATGACCGGCGTGGAGGCGGTGTCGGACGGCGTGAACGCCTTTCGCGAGCCGGTGGTGAGGGAAGGGCACCGCACGCTGACGGCCATCTGCCTGTCGCTCGGCCTGCTGCTCGCCGGCGTCGCGACGGTGACGCACTTCTACGCCCTGACCGCGACCGATCAAACGCAGCCGGGTTATCAGAGCATCATGTCGCAGCTCGCCGGCGCGGTCGCGGGCAGGGGTGTGGCGTATCATGTCGCCATGGCCAGCCTGCTCGCGGTGCTGTGCCTGTCCGCCAACACCAGCTTTGTCGGTTTCCCGCGCATCTGCCGGCTGGTGGCGGAGGACGGCTATCTGCCGCGCGCGTTCGCGGTCGCGGACCGGCGGCTCGTCTTCTCGGTCGGCGTCGCCTTCCTGACCGTCACGGCGGGCGCGCTGCTGCTCGCGTTTCGCGGGATCACCGATCACCTTATCCCCTTGTTCGCGGTCGGCGCGTTCCTGACGTTCACGATCAGCCAGCTCGGCATGGTCGCGCACTGGCGCCGGCAGGAGGGGCGCAACGCGGGCCGGCTGACGATCAACGCGGTGGGGGCGGTGACCACGACCGTGGCGCTCCTCGTGATCGTCGCGGCCAAGTTCCTGGAGGGCGCCTGGATCGTGCTGCTCGCCATCCCGGCGATCATCGGCGTACTGCTGGCCATTCACCGCTATTATCGCCGCCTTGACCAGGCGATGGCGCCCGCCGGCCCGTTCGCGCTGGACGACACCGATCGTCCGACCGTCCTGGTGGCCTATGAAGAACGCAATCGGATGACCGATCGCGCGCTACGGTTCGCGATGACGCTCAGCCCCGACGTGCTCGCCGTGCATCTGCTGCGCCTGGGCGGCCCCGAGCAGGAGGACGAGAGCGTGGTCGCGACGCGCGAGGCGTTCGAGCGCGAGGTGGCCGCGCCGCTGCGCGACCGTGGCGTCAAGCCGCCGCGCCTTGTCCAGATCCCCGCGCCCTATCGCGAGATCGACGGCCCGGTGCTCGACCTGGTCGAGCGGATCGACGCGGACACGCCCGGTCGCTCGGTGGCCATTTTGATCCCCGAGCTCGTTCTCACCCACTGGTGGCAGCATCTGCTCCACAGCCGCCGCGCCGCCCGCCTGCGCGCGGCCCTGCTGGCGCACGCGGGGCCGCGGCTGATGGTGATCAGCTCACCGTGGAGAAGCTGAGAGGGAAATCAGGCCGCGACCGTCGCCACCCGCGCCGGCGCGTAGCGTTCGACCATTTCCTGACAGAAATCCGCGAACAGCTGCGGGTCGCGCGCCGGACTGGTATGGTGCGGCTCGACGCCCAGATGCTCGGGCGTGAAGCAGAAGGTCAGCGTCACGTCGAAATCGGCGAGCGCCTCCATCTGGCGGTCGAACCAGCCCAGCGCATCCGGACGGAAGCGGTCGGACCAGCTCAGCCCCGTGCGCAGCTGCTTCGTGCCCAGCCGCTTCATCCACCTCGCCGCGTCGTCCAGCCTGGGGTCCTGCCAGTGGAACCACTGCATCAGGCCCATCCGGTCCGCGACCTTGGCATATTCGTCCAGCGCCGGCTTGGGCGTGCCGTCGGGGCGGATCAGCCCCATGTAGAAGTGGCGATAATAGCTCGACCCCTCCGCCTCGCGATGGCGCGTGGTCGCACCCCACTCCATCGGCAGGTCGAACAGCGAGTACCAGAAGATGCGCGGCACGCGGCCGATCAGCAGCTCGGCCGTGCGCTGCACGCCGAAGACCTGCACCTCCTCCGCGCCGAACGAGCCGACGCCGACCTCCGTCACCCAGACCGGCTTGTGCGTGACGCCCTCGATCTCCGCGACCTTGTGCGGCCATTCGTGGATCGACCACAAGTTCCAGTCGAGCGGGAAGCCATGGACGGCGATCACATCGACCGCGTCCATCATGCCGTGCCCCTCCATCCGCTTCACCCAGAGCGGGTCGATGGGCGACATCCCGCCCAGCACGCGCGTGACGTCCGGGTTCGCCCGCGCGATGGCGATGCCCGCGCGCTTCACGGTGTCCGCGAAGATGCTCCAGTCCGGATCGAGGTTCGGGTCCCAGTGCGACTTGTTGTTGGGTTCGTTCCAGATCATCGCCGCTTCGACGGTCAACGCTTCTCTCCTCTGGCCGGATAGACGGTGGCCGGCCCCCATTGCGCATAGGGCACCGGCGCGACCCGGCAAAGATACACCTCGTCCTCCGGATGCGCCTCGATCGTGAAGCCGGCGGAGCGCAGCATCGCCTCCGACGCGGCGCGGTTGGGCGCCCACCAGTTCGTCCAGTCGCCCGCGAACCGCCACTCGATGAAGTGCATCCTGGGATAGGCGGGGTCGTCGAAGAACGCCGGCGGATCGAAGGTGCCGGGCGTGTGGAACGGGTGGTCCTCGATCGGCTCCCAGCCTTCGCGCGAGCCCTGCTGCATCGTCTGGAACAGCAGGAGGTCGGCCGCGACATGCTCGCGGATCAGGTCGAGCGCGAGCAGCGGGTGGCGCAGGTGATAGAGCACGCCCATGAAGATCACGAGGTCGAACCGCTCGCACAGCGCGCCGACGTCATAGACCGACAGGTTGCGAAACTCGAGCTGCGGGAAACCCAGCGTTCGTGCCGCCAGCCGCGCCTGCTCAAGGTAACGCTCGTCCGAATCGATGCCCAGCACGCGCGCGGCGCCGCGTTTCGCCATCTCGACCGAATAGAAGCCCGCGTTGCAGCCGATGTCGAGCACGGTCTTGCCCGACAGGTCGGCCGGCAGCGCGTCGGCGAAGCGGGCGTATTTGAAATGGGGGTAATCGCCCAGGAAGTGGTCGGGCGCGGTCACGATCCCGTGACCCAGGTCGATGTTGTGGAACCAGGGCGCGAGCGCCTCCACCTCCTCCCGCAGCGTGTGCGCGTCCGCCATCAATCCCCCTTCACGTTCAGGTCTTCGAGCTTGGCGCCCCAGTCGCCCATCACCACCGTGCTGACCGACGCGGGATCGATAGTGAACCGGAGCAGATTGTCGAGCGGCAGGCCGATCGCGTCCGCGACCGCGGCGCGGATCATGTCCGAATGCGAGACGAGCGCGATCAGCTGCCCGTCGCTCGCCGCCGCGACCTGCTTCAGATAGGTCCCGATCCGCGCCGCCGCCTCGCCCATCGTCTCGCCGCCCGGGATGCGCGCGGTGCCGCGATGTTCGTTCCACGCGCGCCAGTCGGGGTCGTCGCCGAACGTGCCGAACGCACGCCCCGTCCACGCGCCCAAGGCGAGCTCGAACAGCGGCTCGCCGACCGGGGGTCGCGCCAC
>CAXTWJ010000321.1:0-3425 GCA_964247925.1 uncultured Sphingomonas sp. | reverse complement strand
TACAGCACCGGGAATACAAAAAGGGGCGACAAGCGTGGGAACGCCGGGCCCGCGACTCGCATCCAGCAATGTTCAAGCTTGCCCGCCCGCCCGGTAAGGGGCTGACGAACGGCGCTGCCCATACGCCAGGGGGGGCCGGCGGTCAACCAGCGCTTAACGCGTGGGCGGCTAGACGGCGGCGGTGATCGCCGCCCTTGCCCTGCTCGCGCCGCTCCTCGCCGGCCTCGCCGCCTGGGCGACCGCGCGTCGGGTGGGGCCGCGCCGCGCCGCCAACGACAACCGGCCGCCGCCCGCGCGACGGGTCGGGGACGCGACCGTTATCCCCTTCCCTGCCGCGATCGGGCGCGGCGCGAGCGGGGCCGTCTTGCCCGCGCCCGAGCGGCCCGCTATGGGCAGGGGCGTTGCAGGGGTGTAGCTCAGCTGGTTAGAGCGTCGGTCTCCAAAACCGAAGGCCCTCGGTTCGAATCCGAGCTCCCCTGCCAGCCGCCGCCGGCACGCCGGCGGGGCGGCGCAGACGAACCCCTCCGATGTCACGACGCGGCCTCGCCGCGGCGCTCACTCGCGCCCGCGTCTTTCCCGCCGAGCGCGGCCGATGGCATGGGCACCACCTATCACGGCCGGCCCCCGCGCGGGAGCCGGCCGTTCGCACGCCTCAATAGCGCGCCGTCACCGCCGCGAAAAAGCTGCGCCCGATCACGTCATAGGTGTTGGGGAAGGTGCTGCCGGCATTCGCGTCCGCGCCCACCGTGTCGCCCACGATCGGCGACTTCTTGTTCAGGACGTTCTGCACGCCGACGCGGAAATCGAACTTGTCGTTCACCGCGAAGCTGACCGTCTCGTCGAAATAGCTGTAGGCGCCGATGGTCGAGCGCAGGATGTCGGTCTGGACGTCCTCATGCACCTTGCCCTGCAGCCGCCAGCGGGTGAGCAGGCTGACCCCGTCGAAGCCGAGCGAGATGTCGGCGACATGCTTGTATTTGGAGATCGGCTCCAGGTTGCACGCGCCGCCGAACGTGCCGGCACATTGGAATCCCTGCAGCTTGTACGAGTTCGTGTAGGTGCCGCTATAGGATGCACCGTAGCTGAATCCGGCCGTGCTGCCGCCGTGCCAGCTGGCGGACAGGTCGATGCCGTCCGTCTTGATCTGCGCGATGTTGCCCAGCACGGCCGGCACGCCGAACTGCAGGTTGCCGCTGAGCGAGCCGTCCAGCGTGTTGCGCACGATGCTGGTGCACGCCGCGCTGGTCGCCGATCGATCGATGTTGAAACACTGGTTCACCGTCGCCGCCGGCGACGTGGCGCTGATCGCGTTGTTGATCTTGATGCTGTAGTAATCGATCGAGAGCGAGAAGTTGCGGAACCGGCTGGGATTGATGACCGCGCCGAACGTGTACGTGTCGGTCTTCTCGGCCGTGAGGTTCGGGTTGCCGCCGGTAAACACGTTGATCTGGCCGGAGATCGGTGCCGGGATGGTGCCGATCCTGCCCTGCGGCGCGCCCTGGGCGACGCAGATGGCGGCGGTGGCGGCGGGGATGTTGGGTCCGGCGCAGGGGTCTTTGTTCAGGCTGCCCGTGCCCGCGACCACCGGCGAGAACAGCTCAAAGATCGCCGGCGCGCGGACGGCGCGCTGATAGATGCCACGGAAGCGCAGGCCCTCGACCGGGGCGTAGTCGCCGCCGCCCTTGTAGGTATAGACGCTGCCCTCCGTCGAATAGTCGGAATAACGGAACCCGCCCTCGATATCGAGCGCCTGGATGAAGCGGCGGTCCTGGACCAGCGGCGCCTTCAGCTCGCCATAGACCTCCTTGACGTTGTACTTGCCCGCGATGTTCTGGCCTTGGCCGTAATAGATCAGGTCGCCCGAGGCGAACAGCGGGTCGACCGTAGTCGCCGCCTTCTCGCGACGGTATTCGGCACCGACCGCGATCGCGGCCGGGCGCGTCGCGAACGGGCTCTGGAGGAAACCGACGTCGCCCGACACGTTGGCGCCCGCGACGAACTGGCTCGACGTCGTGTTCTGGGTCGCGTTGCGCAGCACGAAGGCGAGCTGGTTCGCGGGGATGGTCGCGGTGGTGAACAGGTTCAGCGGCACGCAACCGTTCGAAGGGTCAAAGCAGCGCGGGCCGGCGGCGGTGCCGATCACATCCAGCGCCTGCGCCAGCGCCGAATAGGACAGGTCGTTCTGCAGCACCTCGTCGCGCTTCACGCGGCCGTATTGCGCGAACACGTCATAGTGCAGCGTGTCGCCCAGCGAGCCGCGCGCGCCGCCGACGAACTGGTAGCTCTCCGTCTTGTGGATCTCCGTGCGCCCGCCCGTCTCGACGATGCGTCGGCGGATTCCGATCACGGACGTGCCCGCGCGCGCGGTGGGGTCCGCCGCCACGCCCGTGCCGTCGTTGATCGTCGCGCCCGGCCCGAAGAACGCGGCGCGCTCGGCCGCGGTCAGGAAGGGGTTGGTGGGATCGATGTTGAAGGTGAAGCCCGCCGTCGCGGTCGCGGCCAGGTTGGTCACCGACTTGGTATGCTGGTAGTTGGCGCGGCCATACAGCTCGATGCCGTCGGACAGCTCGTACCGGCCCAGCGCCATGGCGTTGTAACGCTCGATGGGGATCTGGACGTAGTTGACGGGCGAGAAGTTGTAGAGCTGCACGTTGGGGCTGAGCGTGCCGTCCGGCTGCACCTGCAGACGGCCGTTGCCTGTGTCGAATGCGGTGGGCACCGTGTTGGACGAGCCGCCGCTGCTAACAAGGTCCGACGAGTCGAGCGCGGTCGCGTTGCGCGGGCGGTCGCCGAAGGTGACGGTGCCGCGCTTCGAATAGCCGCCCGACACGACCAGGTTGCCGCGCTCGCCCAGCTTCACGCCGCCGGTCAGGCTGGCGTCGTACAGCGGGCCGTCGCCATATTGCGTGATCTGCGCGCTGGCGTCGCCGCGCAGCCCGGTGAAGCGGTCGTCCAGGATGAAGTTGACCACGCCCGCGACCGCGTCCGACCCGTACACGGCGGACGCGCCGCCGGGCAGGATGTCGATGCGCTTGCTGAGCGCGCCGGGGATCTGGTTGGTATCCACCGAGCCGGTCGTGTCATAGGCCGGCACCCGCTTGCCGTCGATCAGCACCAGCGTGCGGTTGGATCCCAGGCCGCGCAGGTCGATCGTCGCTGCGCCGTCGCCGGGGTTGTTGGACGACCGGCCCTCGCCCGGCACGAACTGCGGGTTGAGCTGCAGCGCCTGCTCCACGGTGACCGTGTTCTGCGCCTTGAGCGAGTCGGCGCTGAGGATCGCGACGGGGCTGGACGCCTCCAGGTCGGGGCGCGCGATGCGCGAGCCGGTGACCACCACGTCGGCGGTGGCGGTGTCGGCCGCCTGGGTGGTGTTGGTCGCGGGCTCCGCGGCGGTGGTCGCGTTGGGCGCGGTGGCGGTGCTGGTC
>CAXTWJ010000320.1:490-3446 GCA_964247925.1 uncultured Sphingomonas sp. | reverse complement strand
AGAGCGCCCCCTGCCCCGCGGCTGCGGCCTGCTGGTCAACACGGGGGATATCGCCCAACCGTCGACCCCTCGCCTACTGACCCCCCTGGCCACCCAGCTGGACGGCCGCCCGACCTATGCGGTCGACCGCGACGGCCAGCCGATCGTCGGCGACCGCCGGCTCGGCTTCCTGTTCACCGACGCGCCCAAGCTGGAGCGCCACTTCGCGCTCGCCGGCACCTCGACCAGCCGCGCGAATTCGACCTGGGCGCAGCCCTGGGGCGAGTGGGCGACGATCCGCGACAACCATGTCGAGTGGACGGTGCGGCTCAAAGAGACTACCGCGCTCCACCGCGAGATGGACGTGGTGTTCCGCCTGTTCGACGACGGAATCGGCTTCCGCTATGCGCTGCCCGACCAGCCCAACCTCCACCACGCCGACATCGCCGAGGAGCTGACGCAGTTCGCGGTGCCTGCTGCCGGCACGACGGCCTGGTGGAAGCCCTCGTTCGAGTGGAACCGCGAGGAATATCTCTACAACCGCACGCCGCTGGCCGAGGTCGGCACCGCCGCGACGCCGCTCACGATCAAGCTCGCCGACGGCACGCACCTGGCGATCCACGAGGCGGCGCTGGTCGATTACAGCGGCATGAGCCTCCGCAGGAACGGCGACGGCGTGCTGCAGGCAGTGCTCGCGCCCGGCGCCGGCGCGCCCAAGGTGAGCCGCGACCTTCCTTTTGCGACGCCGTGGCGCACGATCATCGTCGCGCCCGACGCGCCCGGCCTCTACATGAGCCACATCGAGCTCAACCTCAACGCGCCGTCCAGGCTCGGCGACACGAGCTGGATCCACCCGGGCAAGTTCAACGGCGTTTGGTGGAACATGATCAAGGGCGAGTGGACCTGGGCGACCGGGCCGCGCCACGGCGCCACCACCGCCAACGTGAAGCGCTACCTCGACTTCGCCGCCGCCAACGGCCTGCGCTCGACCTTGGTGGAGGGGTGGAACGTCGGCTGGGACGGTGACTGGTTCGGCAACGGCAACGATTTCCGGTTCGACACGCCCACCCCCGATTTCGACGCCGGTGCGCTCGCCGCCTATGCCAAAGCGAAGGGCGTCCACCTGATCGGGCATAACGAGACGGGCGGCTCGGCCAGCCATTACGACGACCAGCTCGACCGCGCCTTTTCCTTCGCGCGGGACCATGGCGAGGAGGTGGTCAAGACCGGCTATGTCACCGACGCCGGCCAGATCGAGCGCGTCGACCGGGACGGTTCGCCGCATCGCGAGTGGCACGAGGGGCAGTGGATGGTGAACCACTACGCGCGCGTGGTGGAGACGGCGGCCAAATATCACGTCTCGATCGACAGCCACGAGCCGGTGAAGGACACGGGGCTGCGGCGCACCTGGCCCAATTGGGTCGCGCGCGAGGGCTCGCGGGGGATGGAATACAACGCCTGGGGCGGCAAGAACCCGCCCGAGCACGAGGCGAACCTGGTGTTCACGCGCATGCTCGAAGGGCCGATGGACTTCACGCCGGGCGTGGTCAGCCTCACCGGCTCCGACGGCAGCGACATCCTGTCCACCGAGGCCAAGCAGCTCGCTCTTTATGTCGTGCTCTATTCGCCGGTGACGATGCTGGCCGACACGCCCGAGAATTACGCGCGCTACCCCACCGGCCTGCCCTTCCTGCGCGCGGTGCCGACCGACTGGGCGGACACGCGCGTGCTGAACGGCGCGGTGGGCGATTACGTCACGATCGCGCGCCGGGATCGCCGCTCGGCCGACTGGTTTCTGGGCGCGGTCACCGACGAGACTGCGCGCACGGTGCCGGTGACGCTCGATTTCCTGGAGCCGGGACGGCGCTACGTCGCGCAGATCTGGCGCGACGGGGCGGACGCGGACTATCGCACGCCCAGGCGCCACGCGATCGTCGCCGAGACGCGGGCCGTGAAGCGCGGCGACGTGCTCGCGATCCCGATGGCGCCGGGCGGCGGCTATGCCGTGCGGCTCGCCGCCGGGAAGTGAGGCACCTCGTCGCCGCGCTGGCGCTGCTCGCCACCCCCGCCAACGCGCAGAATTCCGGCCGCTTCGTCGAGATCGCCGCCGCGCGCTCGAGCGAGCCGGCGATCGCCGCGCCGCACGTCGTCGTGTGGCTGCCGCCCGGCTACGACACGGCGCGCCGGCGCTACGCCGTGGTCTACATGCACGACGGGCAGAACGTGTTCTTCCCCGCGCGCTCGGGCTTCAACAAGGTGTGGGCGGCGGACAAGGCGGCGCTGCGGCTGATCGCGGCGCACCGCGTCGCACCGTTCATCATCGTCGCGGTCGATCACCCCGGCGCCGCGCGCTATCGCCAGTATTTCCCGCAGGCGCTTTACGACGCCGCGCCGCCGGCGGTGCGCGCCACGTTCGACGCCGATGCACACGGGGCGATCACCGGCGACGCCTATCTGCGCTTTCTGGTGCACGACCTGAAGCCGGCGATCGACCATGCCTATCGCACCCGTCCCGACGCCGCGCATACCGCGATCGTCGGCTCGAGCATGGGCGGGCTGATCTCCTGCTACGCCTTCGTGCGATACCCCCGCGTGTTCGGGCGCGCGGGCTGCGTGTCGACGCACTGGCTGCTCGCCACACCGTCCGAGCTGCCTGTCGACGCGGACGTGCTCGGGCTGTGGAAGGCCTATTTCGCCGCCCATCTCGGCCGGCCCGGCGGGCGGCGGCTGTGGATGGACCACGGCACCGAGACGCTCGATGCGCAATACGGGCCGTGGCAGGACGCGATCGACGCGGACCTGGTGGCGCTCGGCTGGCACCGCGGGCGCGACTTCGAGAGCCGCACCTATCCCGGCGCCGCGCACGAGGAGAATGCCTGGGCGGCGCGGCTCGACGACGTTCTCGCCTGGCTGCTCGGGTGAGCGCGCCCGCGCCGCGCATCGTGGAATAGCCAGGCGAAGCCCAGCACCACCACCA
>CAXTWJ010000320.1:0-480 GCA_964247925.1 uncultured Sphingomonas sp. | reverse complement strand
CGGGCCGGGATGCGGCGGGGGGGGGGGGGGCCCGGGGGGATGGCGGGCGGCTGGCCTGTGCGCCCCGGGGGGGCCGGCCGCGGCGGTCACCGTCGTCGAAAGCCCCGAGATCGGCATCGTCGGCGTCGGCGAGGGCTCCACCCCGCAGCTGCGCGCCTTGTTCGCACGGCTCGGCATCGCGGAGGCCGACTGGATGCGCCGCGCGCACGCCACCTACAAGGCGGGGATCGCGTTCCACGGCTGGTCGGATCGCTCGCCGCGCTACTTCCATCCGTTCGCGGGCGACATCGACCGGCATACCGAGCCCGCCTTCCACGCCAATGCGCAGGCGCGACGCCGTGGTGCGGACGTGCCCGCGCACCCGGACCGCTTCTTCCTCAACAGCGCGCTCGCGCGGTCGCGCCTGGCGCCGCTGCCTGCCGAACACTTCCCGTTCGACATCGGCTATGGCTACCATTTCGACGCGCACCTGGTCGGCGC
>CAXTWJ010000319.1:0-3475 GCA_964247925.1 uncultured Sphingomonas sp. | reverse complement strand
TCGATGGCGATGGAGATGCGCGAGGGGCGCGGCGTCGGCCCGCACAAGGACCATATCTGGCTCCACCTCGACCATATCGACCCCAAGGTGCTGCACGAGCGGCTGCCCGGGATCACCGAGACGGGCAAGATCTTCGCCGGCGTCGACCTGACGCGCCAGGCGCTGCCCGTCACGCCCACGGTCCACTATAACATGGGCGGCATCCCGACCAACTATCATGGCGAGGTCGTCCAATTGAAGGACGGCAACCCCGACACGGTCGTCCCTGGCCTGTTCGCGGTGGGCGAGGCGGCGTGCGTGTCGGTCCACGGCGCCAATCGCCTGGGCTCCAACAGCCTGATCGATCTGGTCGTGTTCGGCCGCGCGACGGGCCTGCGGATCAGGGACATCCAGAAAACGGGACAGGCGCACGCGCCGCTGCCCTCGGGGTCGGAGGAGCTGGCGCTGGGTCGCCTCGACCGCTTCCGCCACGCCGCCGGCGGCTCGCCCACGGCCGTGATCCGCGACGAGATGCAGCGCACGATGCAGAAGCACTGCGCCGTGTTCCGCGACAATGCGCTGCTGTCCGAGGGCCAGGCGAAGATCGCCGAGACCTACCGCCGGCTGACCGACGTCGCGATCGCCGACCGGTCGATCATCTGGAACACGGACCTGGTGGAGACGCTGGAGCTCGACAATCTGCTCGCGCAGTCGGTGGTCACGATGGAGAGCGCCGCGAACCGCCAGGAATCCCGCGGCGCGCACGTCAACGAGGACTATCCCGACCGCGACGACGCGAATTGGATGAAGCACACGATCACGACCTTCCAGGGCTGGGGCGGCGAGAACGGTGCGACCGCGATCGATTACCGCCCGGTCCACGACTACACGCTGACCGACGACATCGCGTACATCAAGCCGAAGAAGCGGGTTTACTGACGGAGGTGGCCGTGGCGCTTTGGACTATCCGCGCGAATTACGACCCCGAGGCGCGGGTCTGGTACACGATCGACGGCGACATTCCCGGCCTGCTCGCCGACGCCGAGACGATCGAGGAATTGGCGGCCAAGGCTGGCCGGATGCTCCCCGACCTGCTCGACATTCACGCCGACCTGTTTACCGACCCGGCGCGGTTAGCGTGACCGCATCGCATCCATGTCGTGGCCTTTCACGAGCGCGACTTTGACGTCGCGGCCTGAACGGTGGTTCGCGGCTACACGGCCCAGGTTCGCGATGTTCAAACTCAGCATGGCTGCACCTTCCTGCGTGTCGGCAAGGGTGACCACGAGCTCTGGACCTGCCCGGGCGTGGCGCGCCCGGTGGTGGTGGACGGCCGGATAATGTCGCGGCATCTCGCCAATGAAGTGTTGAAGCAGGCCGGGATCAAGCTGAAGATTTGAGCGCGGGTCAGCCCTCGCGCTTCCCCCGCGCGAATAGCAGGCCCACCGCCGCGCCGAGCACGCCCAGGCTGATCGCGGTCGTCGTCTTCGGATGTAGCGCCGCCGCCGTGTAGACGCTGTGACGCAGGCGGCCCGGGTGCTCGCCCGAGCGCTCCTGCCCGGCATTCGCGCCCTTGAACAGGTTGGACGGCCCCGGCTGCGTCTTGCTGGGCGAATAGGCGCCCTTGGCCAGCACCGGCGCCAGCCGCTCGTAGAGCGCGGGGAAGTGTTGCGAGAACAGCACCTGCGCGCGACCGACGCCGCCCACCGTCACCTCGCGCCGCGGGTGGACCGCGCAGTCGAGGATCGCGTCCGCGACCAGTTCCGGGTCATAGGCCGGCGGCGGGATCTGCGCCTCGCCCGCCTGACCACCTCCGGGCTCGCCGTGGTTCGACGCGTGCTGCCCGATCGGCGTGTCGATGCCCGCGGGCTTCACCAGCGTCACCGAGATTGGCACGGCGTCGGCCTGCAACTCCATGCGCAGCACCTCCACATAGGCCTTCACCGCGTGCTTGGTCGCCGAATAGACGCCCATCGGCGGCGCGGGCATGTCCGATGCCAGGCTGCCCACCGTGACGATCGCGCCGCCATGCTCGCGCAGATGCGGCACCGCCGCCTCCACCCCGTGGACGACGCCGAAGTAATTGGTGCGGAACAGCTGTGCCTGCTCCTCCAGCGGCGAATCCAGCACCTTGCCGTAGATCGCCGAGCCCGCGTCGTTGACCCAGGTGTCGATGCGGCCGAACCGCTCCACAGCCTTGGCCGCCGCC
Organism: uncultured Sphingomonas sp.; assembly: GCA_964247925.1. GTDB lineage: Bacteria > Pseudomonadota > Alphaproteobacteria > Sphingomonadales > Sphingomonadaceae > Sphingomonas. The sequence goes on along the minus strand of CAXTWJ010000319.1, from coordinate 1,287 downwards.
GCGCGGACCTGCGCGGCATCGCCGACATCGGCCACCGCATAGTCGGCGCGCCCGCCAGCACTATTGATCCCGCGTACCGCCTCGCCCAGCGCGTCTTCCGATCGCGCCACCAGCAGCACCGCCGCGCCCGCCGCGGCCGCCTTGCGCGCGGTGACCAGCCCGATGCCCGAACTGGCGCCCGTGACGACGATCACCTGTTCGGCGATCGGCTTCAGCTTGATGGTCATGCATTGTTCTCCGTTTCCCGCCCAACCGGCGCGGCGCGCACGCGGTTCCGCCGCTTGACTTCGCTCAACGCGATGCGACGCTGACACCATGAGAGCACTCGCCCTGATCTGCCTGATGCTGCTCGCCGCGCCAGCCCGCTACGCGCCGCCTCACCACCGCAACGATCCGCCGCTGCTCGACCGGGCCAGCGCGTCGGAGCTGGCGCAACTTGCCGATGGCGGCTTCACGCTGGAGCACGACCTCCCGCCCGCCGAGCTGCTGGCCGAGCATCGCCGGCTGGACGCGACGCTGGCCGGTCTGCGCCCGGGGCGCCCGGGCGTCGTGGACGCCTATGTCGTCGCCGTCGCGCTCGACAGCGATCCCGTGTTCGGCCGCGAGGCGCGCGAGGCGGCACGTGTCCTCTCCCGCCGCTACGGCGCGGTCGGGCGCACGGCGGTGCTGGCCGGCAGCGACGGGCAGGCGCCGAGCGCGCTGGCGATGGGCTCGCCCGCCAACCTCGCCGCGGTGCTGGCGCGGATCGCGGAGCTGATGGACCGGCGCGAGGATGTCCTGATCCTCTACACGACCAGTCACGGCGCGCTGTTCGGGATCGTCTATGACGACGGCGACCGGGGCTTCGGCGCGATCTCGCCGAAGCGGCTGAGCGCGATGCTGGCGGAGCTGGGCATCCGCAACCGCCTCCTGATGATCAGCGCCTGCTATTCCGGGGCGTTCGTGCCGCCGCTGGCATCCGATGCCACCGCCATCGTCACCGCTTCGTCCGCCGACCGCACCTCGTTCGGCTGCCAAGCGGACAGTGACTGGACCCCCCCCGCGGCCGTCCCGGGCGCCACCGCCAGCTGCCCCCCGCCCCGCCGCCGGGCGGCCGGCCCGCGACGGCGTCGCTGGACGCGGCGGTGGCGCACCAGCGCGGGCGCTAGGAACCCTCAACGGGAACGTTCGCGCCCGCCCCAGGTTGGGCGGCGCATGACCGACACGACGCCGACCAACGCGATCAACTATCCGCTGCTCGCCCACCCCCACGTCCAGCTGCACGGGCCGGTGGACGAGGGGATGTAC
>CAXTWJ010000318.1:0-3487 GCA_964247925.1 uncultured Sphingomonas sp. | reverse complement strand
GGCCGATCTGCGGGCCAGGCGCCTGCGCCAGTTCGCGGGTGCGGCGGGGGCGCTGGCGGTGGCCTACGTCCTGTTGCTCGGGGTCGAGCTGCTGCAACGGGGGCTGGCGGCATGAGCACCGCACCGAAACGAGAGCCGTCGCTGCTGGAGCGCGCGGCCGAGGTTTATCTGTTCGCGCCGCGCAAGCCTGCGCCGGTGGTTCAAGAGATCCGTTCGTTCCGAGCGCAGTCGAGGGACGGTGAGGGTGCCTCGACTATGCTCGGCACGAACGGTGATTCAACGCTCGCCGCGATCCCGGCCGAGTTCCTCGCCCATGAGGATGCTGACGATTTCACGCCTCCGCCGCCCGTCGCGGGCGAGGCGCGGATCGACCGCGGGCTGCTCGCCGAGAGCGGCATGATCGTGCCCGGCGCGCCCGTCGGGCCGCTCGCGGAGGAGTTCCGGCTGGTCAAGCGCCAGCTGTTCGTCACGCGCCAGCGGGTCGCGGACGGGGGCGAGCCGGACAAGGCGCGCCTGCTGCTGGTCTGCTCGGCGCGACCCGGCGACGGCAAGACCTTCTGCGCGATCAACCTCGCGCTGTCCGTCGCCGCCGAGCGCGACACGGAGGTGCTGCTGGTCGATGCCGATGTCGCCAAGCCGGACATCGGCCGGCGCCTGGGCCTGGCCGATGCGCCCGGGCTGCTGGACGCGCTGGCCGACGCCAGCATCGACCCGGAGTCGCTGGTCATCCACACGGACGTGCCGCATCTGTCGGTGCTGCCGACGGGCGCGAAGACCGCGGCCGACACCGAGCTGCTGGCGAGCGCGCGCACGCGCGCCGTGATCGCGCGGCTGCTCGCCGCGAACCCGCGCCGCATGATCATCTTCGACTCGCCCCCCGCGCTCGCCGCCTCGCCCGCCGCCGTGCTGGCGATGCTGGTGGGCCAGGTGATGATGGTGGTCCGCGCCGATCGCACGCCGGAGGCCGAGCTCGCCCGGGCGGTGAGCCAGCTCGACGGTTGCGACGATATCGGCCTTGTCCTGAACGCGGTCTCGTTCGTGCCGGGCGGCGCTCGGTTCGGCAGCTATTATGGTCAGGAGATCACCCGATGAATCGCCTCGCCCTTACCGGCGGGATCGCGCTGGCGTGCCTCGCGGCACTGCCGGCGCACGCGCAGGACAAGCCGCGCGGCCGCGTGACGCCTTATATCGAGGTCGATCAGACGATCGACGCCGACCTGAAGAACGGCGACGTGCTGACCTACACCTCGCTGGTCGCGGGCGTCGATGCGGTCGTCGCGACGCAGCGCGCGTCGGCGCAGCTGTCCTATCGCTATGAGCGCCGGATCGGCGAAGGCCATCATCTGGGTGACGAGAGCGTCCATTCCGGCCTGGCGCGCGCCGAATACCGCGTCGCCCCCTGGGCGACGATCGAGGGCGGCGCGCTCGCGACCCGCACGCGCTATGACATCCGCGGCGATGCGCCGGGCGTGTTCGCGGGCGACACCGGCAACACCAGCCAGCTCTACTCGCTGTATGCCGGCCCGACGCTGGCGCATCAGGAGGGACCGGTGACGCTCGCTGGTGCGTACCGCATCGGCTACACCAAGGTGGAGACGCCGACCGCGTCGCGCTTCCTCGCCGGCCAGCCGCGCAACGACTATTACGACGACTCGCTGGGCCAGGTCGCGACCGCGTCGGTCGGGCTCGCCCCGAACACGGTGCTGCCCGTCGGCCTGACCGCGAGCGGCGGCTGGCAGCAGGAGCGCGCCGGCCAGCTCAAGCTGCATTTCGACGACTGGTACATCCGCGACGACGTGCTCGTGCCGGTATCGCCCTATGTCGCGCTGACCGCGGGCGTGGGCTATGAGAAGCTGACCACCAGCCAGCGCTCGCCCCTGTTCGCGGCGCCCGGGGTGCCGGTGGTGGATGACCGCGGCCGCTTCGTCACCGACCCGGCCTCGCCGCGCCGGATCACCTATCGCACCGACGGCGTCTATTATGATGCGGGCGTGGTGTGGCGCCCCAACCGGCGCACGTCGGTGGAGGGCCATGTCGGCCGCCGCTACGGCTCGACCAGCTATACGGGCCAGGCGCGCTATCAGGCGTCCGAGCATGTCGGCTTCGCCGCCCAGGTCTATGACGTGGTGACGACCTTTGGCGGGCAGCTCCGCACGGGCATCGCCAACCTGCCGACCAGCTTCATCGCCACGCGCGACCAGTTCGCCCAGGCCTTCAACGGCTGCACGTTCGGCACATCCGGCGCGGCGCCGGGCGGGTGCCTGGACGACGTGTTCCAGTCGGTGACGACGTCATCCTACCGCGCGCGCGGCGTCGACGCGGTGCTGACCGCCGCGCGCGGGCGCTCCACCTATGGCGTCGGGGTGGGCTATGCCAACCGCAAGCTGTTCAGTCCCGATGTCCCCAACGGCGTTACCGTCTATGGGCTGGAGGATGAGAGCTATTACGGCCAGCTCTTCTACACCTACGCGCTGACCGGCACCTCCGGCATCACCGCGCAGGCGTTCGCCGACCGTTACGAGCCGGCGCTGCCGGGCGCCGACGACGTGCTGTCGGTCGGTGCTACCGCCGCCTATTATCGCAGCTTCGGCCGGCTCGGCACCACGGCGGCGGTCGGCCTCTACTCGTTTCGCGTCGGTGACGGCGTCGAGACATCGCTGCGCGGCCAGGCGCTGGTCGGCGCGCGGTACAGCTTCTAGGGATAGCCGAGCGATGGACGAAGAGCATTGGGGCCTGACGGGCCGCCCGTTCCAGCTGACGCCCGACCCGCGCTTCTGGTTCGGCACGGCGACGCACAGGAAGGCGATGGCGTATCTGGGCTATGGCCTGCAGCAGGGCGAGGGCTTCGTGGTCATCACCGGCGAGATCGGCGCGGGGAAGACCACGCTGGTCGGGCACCTGCTGGACACGATCGACGCCGACAGCCTGCACGCGGTCAAGCTGGTCTCGACCGCGATCGAGCCAGCCGACCTGCTCCGCATCGTCGCGACGCAGCTCGGCGTCGATCCGACGGGGCTGGACAAGGCGCGGCTGCTCGTCGCGATCGAGCGCGGGCTGCACGCCGTCGCGCGGACCGGCCGGCGCACGCTGCTGGTGGTGGACGAGGCGCAGGCGCTGCCCGTGCCCGCGCTGGAGGAGCTGCGGATGCTGTCCAACTTCCAGGCCGGCGGTCACGCGCTCACCCAGATCGTGCTGCTCGGCCAGCCCGAGTTCCGCGAGCGGCTGCACGGCTCCGACACGCTGGACCAGCTGCGCCAGCGCGTGATCGCGATCCACCATCTCGACCCGATGGAGGAGGTTGAGGTCGCCGACTATGTCGCGCACCGTTTGCAGCTGGTAGGGTGGCAGGGACGCCCCGACTTCGCCGACGATGCCTTCACGGCGCTGTACCGCGCCAGCGGCGGCGTGCCGCGCCGGCTCAACCTGCTCGCCGGGCGCGTGATGCTGCACGCCGCGATCACGCGCGTGGAGCTGATCACCGGCGCGC
>CAXTWJ010000317.1:0-3494 GCA_964247925.1 uncultured Sphingomonas sp. | reverse complement strand
AGATCACCGACGACGATCTGGAGGCGACGGTCGCGCGCGCCCAGGCCTGCTACCGACAGGACTGGCGGGACCGCCAGCCCGGGGAACGCGCCACGGTCGTGGCGGCGGTCGCGGCGAAGCTGCGCGCCCACGCCGACGAGCTGGCCGGCTATGTGACGGCGGAAATGGGCAAGCTCATCGCGCAGGCGAAAGCCGAGGTCATGCTGTCCGCCGACATCCTCGATTATTACGCCGAGCGCGTCGAGGCCTATCAGGCGCCGCGCGAGCTGCCCGAAGCGCCCGGTCATTTCCTCGAGACGCGCCCACTCGGCGTCATCCTCGCGATCGAGCCCTGGAACTTTCCGTATTACCAGCTTGCCCGCGTCGTCGGCCCGCAGCTCGCGGTCGGCAACGTCGTCATCGCCAAGCACGCTAACAACGTGCCGCAATGCGCGCGTGCCTTCGCCCGCCTGTTCGAGGAGGTGGGCGCCCCGGAGGGCGTGTACGCCAACGTGTTCGCCAGCCGCGACCAGCTCGACCGGTTGATCGAGGATCCGCGCGTCCGCGGCGTGACGGTCACCGGCAGCGAGGGCGCGGGCGCCGCCGTCGCCGAGCGCGCCGGACGCAACCTCAAGAAATCGGTCATGGAACTGGGCGGCAGCGACCCGATGATCGTGCTCGAAGACGCGCCGCTGAAGGAGACGCTGGAAAACGCCTTCTGGGGCCGGATGAACAACACCGGGCAGAGCTGCGTCGCGACCAAGCGGCTGATCGTCGTCGGCCGGGAGCGCGGGCGGCAGTTCCTGGACGGATTGGTCGAGCGGTTCTCGGCGCTGCGACCCGGCGATCCCGCCGATCCCGCCACGACGCTGGGGCCGCTCTCGTCCGAGGACGCCGCCAAGGGGCTGGTCGAGCAGATCGGCAGGGCGCGCGATGCGGGCGCGACGGTGGTGCTCGGCGGCGGCCGGATCGACCGACCCGGCTTCTACGTCGAGGCGACGATCCTGACCGACATCGCCCCGGACAATCCAGTGTACAGGCAGGAACTGTTCGGCCCGGCGCTGTCCTTCTATGTCGTGGATGACGAGCACGCGGCGGTTGAACTCGCCAATGCCACCCCGTTCGGGCTCGGCGCCTCCGTATTCTCCGCCGATGTCGAGCGCGCGCGCGGCGTGGCCGATCGCATCGAGAGCGGGATGGTGTTCATCAATAACCCGACCTGGACGGCCCCCGAGCTGCCGTTCGGCGGCGTCAAGAACTCCGGCTACGGGCGTGAGCTGTCGGAACTCGGGTTCGGCGAGTTCGTCAACCGCAAGCTCATCAGCATCGCGCAACCCGGTTCGCCCCCGCCAGGAGCCTCCGGTGGGGGCTGAGCGTCGCGGCGCTCGATGGGGCGCATGCCGCGCGCCGTGAGAACGGGCGTCCGTTCACGATGTCCACCGACAAGCACGGTGCCGGGGCGCGGCTCCCACGGCGTCAGGCACCTCTGCGCGGCACGATCATCAGCGTCGAGGTGGCGCTCGCGCAGAGCCGGCCCTCGCCGTCGACCAGCCGGGCCTCCGTAAAGGCGACGGTGCGGCCCATGGTGACGACCTTGCCCTCGGCCCGAACCAGCCCGCTGTCCGCGCCGAGCGCGCGGTGGAAGGCGACCTTCAGCTCCAGCGTCGCATAGCCCTGGTCGGCGGCCAGCCGCGTGTGCACGGCGAGCCCGCAGGCGCTGTCGAGCAGCGTCGCCGCATAGCCGCCGTGGACCGTGCCCAAGGGATTGTCATGGCGAGCGCCTGGCGTCCCCTCCAGCGTCGCGACCCCCTGCTCGACGCTCACCAGGCGAAAGTCCATCAGCTCGCCGATCGGCGCGCGCGTGCCGCGTTCGATCGTCGCCCGGAGCTGGGCGAGGCCGTCGGTGCCAGATGCCGCAGGGTCGCTCATTGTTCCGTCTCCCTATGCCGACGCCTCGCCGAAGCACCGCTCGGTCTCGCCAGCGGTCTAACTCCCCCGCGCGAACAATGCCATCGGCAGCCGCGACCGACTCGGATAGCTGCTTGCAACCGGCGTGCTTGCACGCGCATCAGACGATGGCGATGATCGACTGGGACGACATCCGCTATTTCCTCGCCGTCGCGCACGGCGGCTCCGTCCGGGCGGGGGCCGAGCAGCTCGCGGTCAGGCATTCCACCGTGCTGCGCCGGCTGTCGCAGCTTGAGGAGCGGCTGGGCGCGCGGCTATTCGACCGGCTGCCGTCCGGCTACCGGCTGACCGTCGCCGGCGGCGAAGTGCTGGAACTGGCGGAGCAGATGGCGCGGTCGTCGCACCGGCTGGAGACGCTGGTGGCCGGGCGCGACCAGACGGCGCGCGGTCCGCTGCGGGTGACGATGACGCCGATGCTGGCCTCGCATCTGCTGATGCCGGACATGGCCGCGTTCGCGCGCCTGCACCCCGGCATCGCGCTCGACATCCTTGCTTCCGACGCGCCGGCGAACCTCACCAACCGGGACGCGGACGTCGCGATCCGGGTGGTCTATGACCCGCGCTCGCTGCCGCTGAACCTCCACGCGCGGAAGGGCCCCGACCTGTTCGGCAGCGTCTATCTGTCGGCCGACCTGCTCGCGGGTTGGCGTGCCGTGCCGCCCCGGCCCTTGCCGTGGATCGTGAAGCCGTTCGACGGCGTCCCGGCCTGGGCGGCGGAGGGCTCGATCCCCATCGGCGACAGCCGCTTCACCGTCACGGAGGCGGGCGCCCATATCGCCGCCGCGCGCGAGGGGATCGGCCTGACCGCGCTGCCCTGCTTCGTCGGCGATGCCGACCCGCTGCTGACGCGCGCGCCCGGCGCCGGCGTGCACCGGCACGGATCGCTCTATCTGCTGACGCAGGGCGAGGCGCGCCGGACCCGGCGGGTCGGGCTGTTCACCGAGTTCATGGCCGGCCGGCTCGCGGTGCATGCCGGGCTGCTCGCGGGCCAGGGTCGGCAGGAAGGGTAGGCCAAGCGCGGCGCGGGCGCGGCGGTGCGTCACGGCACATCCGATGTCGAAGACTCGCCAGTCGCCGCCGCGCGTCGCCGATCCTAGCTATGCCTCCCCGCCGCACGGGTCGGCCGGACATGGAGCGCGCGATGAGCTACGCCATTATCGGCTTCGGGGCGATCGGCCAGGCGCTGGCGCGGGCCTTCGCGCGCAAGGGCAGGGCGGTGCAGGGGGCGAGCCGCCGGCCGGCCGACGCGCTGGCGCCGGCGGCGGCGGCGATCGGGGCGGGGGTCATCCCCGCGGCGCTCGGGGATGCCCTGGAGGCCGACATCGTGTTCCTGGCCAGGCCCTTCGCGCAGCATGCGGAGGTCGCGAAGGCGCGCGCGAGCTGGCAGGGCAAGCTCGTGGTCGACGTGACCAACGCGTTTGGCGTGCCGGTGGAGGAACTGGGCGGGCTGCCCTCCTCCGCCGCGGTGGCGCGCGGGCTGCCGGGGGCGCGGCTGGTCAAGGGATTCAACCACCTCGCCGCCAGGGTGCTGAGCGGCGAGGTGGTTG
>CAXTWJ010000316.1:863-3500 GCA_964247925.1 uncultured Sphingomonas sp. | reverse complement strand
GGCGAAGATGGGCTTGCCGGTCGCGGCGGCCTGGGCGGTGGTGTTGGTGGTGGCGGGCATCCCGTCCCTTCTACGCTATGGCCCCAGTCACCTGCGCTGCCGCCTCTGCCTTGGCGGCCGGAACGACGTCGCGCTCCAGGAACGCGATCAGCCCGCGCTCCTCGCGGCTGAGCTGGCCGGAGGCGCGCGGCAATTGCAGCGCCTTCCTGAACGTCGCCTGATCGTGCTTGACCAGGTCGATCACGTCGGGGTGGACATAGGATTTGCGCGCGATGGCGGGCGTGTTGCCCAGCTTGGCGGTGACCGGCTCCAGCAGCTGCTTCAGCGTCAGGTCGCGATCGGCCCCCACCAGCGCCTCGAACGCGAGCAGGCTGGCGCCCCAGGTGCGGAAGTTCTTGGCGGAGAAGTCGCCGCCGGTCGCGGCCTTGATATACTCGTTCACGTCCGACGAGGAGACGGGGTGGGGCTCGCCGTCCTCGCCGAGATACGCGAACAGGTGCTGCTCATCCAGGTCGCCGCACGCCTTGACGAAGCGGGCGAGCGACTTGTCGGTGACCTTGATGTCCGCCTCCTTGCCCGACTTCGCCTTGAAACGCAGCTTGAGCGTGTCGCCGCGGACGGAGCCGTGCTGCGTCCGGAGCGTGGTCGCGCCATAGCTCTGGTTCTGCTCCACATAATCCTCGTTGCCGACGCGGATGTGCGAGTCGTCGAGCAGCCGCACGACGGCGGCGACCGCGCGCGCCTTGCCCAGGCCGCGCTTGGCCAGGTCGGCGGCGACCTGCTTGCGCAGGGCCGGCAGCGCGCGGCCGAACTCGGCGGTCTTCTCGTATTTCGCCGCCTCCTGCTGCTCGCGATAGCCGAGATGGTAGCGATACTGCTTGCGGCCCTTGTCGTCCCAGCCGACCGCCTGGATGTGGCCGTTCGGCCGGGGATTGAACCAAGCGTCGCGATAGGCGGGCGGCAGGCCGATCGCGTTCAGCCGGTCGATCTCGTCGCGGTCGGTGATCCGCTCGCCATCGGGGCGGTGATAGGCCCAGCCGTTCCTGACCTTCTTGCGGGTGATGCCGGGTTTGCTGTCATCCGAATACACGATCTTCGCCATGGCGGGGCAATGCCCGGAACGCCGCGAACGTTCCGCCGCCGACACGACGCCGCCGGAGATAGCCGTCCAGCCCCACCTGCGCGCCGATCAGCATGTAGATGAAGGGCTGAAACGCGATGCCGATGAACGCCGCGCCGATCAGATAGACGGCCTGGCCCGTCTGCAGCGCCCCGGCGAGCGACCCGGCCCAGGCGAGATCGCCTTGCGCGTTGCGGCGCCGGAGCACCTCCATCCGCCACAGGCCCGACAGGTTGATCAGCAGCCAGAGCGCGAGGCCGGGATAGCCCTGTTCGCCCAGCATCTCGAAATAGGCGGAATGATAGGCGCGCGCCTTGTCCACCGTCAGCGTGGCGTGGCCCTTGGCGTCCACCAGCTCATAGGCGACATGGTCCTGCAGATAGGCGTCGAAGCCGCCGCCGAGCGGGTGATCCTTGGCATAGTCCCACGTCCAGGCCCACACGGCGAGGCGGGTGGAGGCGGACTCGTCGCCCTGGTAGCTCTTGATCGTGCTCATCCGCTCGGTGAACGCCGAGGGCAGCAGCGGCACCGCGCACAGCCCCACGGCGCCCAGCGCGGCGAGGTAGAGCGCCTTGCGCTTCACCGTCCTGAGCGACAGCAGCGCGACCAGCCCGATGCACACCAGCCCCGTGCGCGTCGAGGTGCCGATCGGGATCAGCAGGCACGCGAAGCCGAGCGCGACGGCGAAGCTCGTCCGCCGCCAGTCGGCCGGGAAGATCGTGCCGTGGCGCGCCAGCCAGGCGATGATGGGCACGATCGCGACGGCCACCGTGGAGATGGTGGAGCCCTCGTAGATGCCCGAATTGTTGTCCACGAGCAGGTTGAGCTCGCCATAGCCGCCGCCCGACACCAGCGTCTTGATCCCGCCGACGATGATGATGGTGGACGCGGACAGGACCATGAAGGTGAGCAGCGCCTCGATGCGCAGCCGCGTGCGCAACGTGAACGGCAGGAACGCGGCGAAGGCCAGCGCCTTCCACACCCACCCCCATTTGTCCTGCGCCTCCAGCGGGAAGTCGGCGGCCAGCGTGGTCAGCCCGCAATAGCAGAGCAGGGCGAGGATCATCACCTGCCGCGGCGCGACGCGCAGGCCGCGCTTGTCGTCCGCGAGCAGCCACCCGCCCACCGCCAGCCCGACCGCGATCAGCGAGATCGGCACGGCGTTGAGGAGATAGTAGGTCAGCCGCTGGGGCGAGACGATGTCGATATAGACATAGACCAGCACCAGCAGGAACGGCCGCCGCAGCCCCAGCCCGATCAGCGCGGCAAGGAAGCCCAGGAACGCGAGGTCACGCACGCGGCCACCGCCGGCGCGGCGCATCGCTTTCCCGGTCGAGGTCGGTCCGATGCGACAGCAGCCACGCGCCGAGGAGCATGAGGCCGTGGCTGAGCAGGAGGGCGAAGTTGTCGATCACTGGTCGGGCGCATAGCCTGACCGGTATTGCGACGATGTTAAGCGCGTGAGGCCGCGTTGCCGCGCTGCTCCCCCTGAGCTGGATACGGGCGCGCGCGCTGAC
>CAXTWJ010000316.1:0-853 GCA_964247925.1 uncultured Sphingomonas sp. | reverse complement strand
GGCGGCACCGGGGCCGGCCGGCGGCCCGCGCCCGAGCCGGCGGTCAGCGCGCGCCCATTAACGTCACCTTGGCGAGTATCGTGCCAGGGCCGATGCCGATGCGAATCCTTCACGTCCTCGACCATGGGCTCCCCCTGCAGAGCGGCTATACCTCCCGCACGCGCGCGATCCTGAAGGCGCAGATCGCGCGGGGCTATGCGGTCGCCGCCGTCACCGGGCCCAGGCAGGAGGGGCGCCAGGCGGCCGATGGGGGGATCGATCAGGTCGACGGGCTGACCTTTCACCGCACCGCGCAGGGTCGCCCCGGGCTGATCGGCGAGGCGGCCGGCCTGGTCCGGTTCGCGCGCTCGATCGTGCGGGCGTGCGACGCGTTCCGGCCGGACGTGCTCCACGCCCATTCGCCGGTGCTGGATGCGCTGGCGGCGCTGCCGGTCGCGCGCCGGCGCCGGCTGCCGCTCGTGTATGAGATCCGCGCCTTTTGGGAGGACGCCGCGGTCGGCAACGACACCGGCACCGCCGGCTCGCTCCGCTATCGCGCGACGCGCGCGCTGGAGGGCTGGGCGGTGGGTCGCGCCGATGCGGTGGCGGTGATCTGCGATGGACTCCGTTCCGACCTGCTCGCGCGGGGGGTGCCGGCGGGCAAGGTCACGGTGTCGCCCAACGGCGTCGATCTGACGCTGTTCGGCACGCCCCCGCCGCGCGATCCGGCGCTGGCGGCCGCGCTGGGCCTCGACGGCGCGGAGGTGATCGGGTTCATTGGCAGCTTCTATCCTTATGAGGGGCTGGACGACCTCATCGCCGCGATGCCGCGCCTCGTCGCCGCCCGCCCGCGCCCGGCGCTGCTGCGGGGCCG
>CAXTWJ010000315.1:0-3505 GCA_964247925.1 uncultured Sphingomonas sp. | reverse complement strand
GCATGTATGTCGGCGGCACGGACGAGCGGGCGCTGCACCACCTCGCCGCCGAGGTGCTCGACAACGCGATGGACGAGGCGGTCGCGGGTCACGCCACGCGGATCGAGGTCACGCTGGAGCCCGGCAACCGGCTGACGATCATCGACAACGGCCGCGGGATGCCGATCGACCCGCACCCCAAGTTCCCCGACAAGTCGGCGCTGGAGGTGATCCTCTCCATGCTGCACTCGGGCGGCAAGTTCTCCGGCAAGGCCTATGCCACGTCCGGCGGCCTGCATGGCGTCGGCGCCGCGGTGGTCAACGCCTTGTCGTCCGACACGGTGGTGGAGGTCGCGCGCGACCGGCAGCTCTATCGCCAGCGGTTCGCCAAGGGCGTGACGCTGGGGCCGCTGGAACAGGTCGGCGCCGCCCCCAACCGGCGCGGCACCAGCGTCGCCTTCACGCCCGACACGGAGATCTTCGGCCCGGAGCTGTATTTCAAGCCGCAGCGCCTCTACCGCCTGGCGCGCTCCAAGGCCTATCTGTTCGCGGGCGTCGAGATCCGGTGGCGGTGCGACCCTTCGGTGATCACCGATGACACCCCGCCCGAGGCCGTGTTCCAGTTTCCCGGCGGCTTGGCCGATCATCTGCGCGAGCAGGTCGGGGCACGCGACTGCGCGACCGCCGATTTCTTCGCCGGCGCGCAGGAGTTCCCCCATGAACAGGGCCGCGTCGAATGGGCGGTCGCCTGGCCGCTCTGGTCGGACGGCAGCTATTCCTGGTACTGCAACACCATCCCCACCCCCGACGGCGGCACGCACGAGCAGGGCCTGCGTCAGGCGCTGGTCCGTGGCCTCAGACATTTCGGCGAGCTGGTCAAGGACAAGCGAGCGAAGGACCTGACCGCCGACGACGTGGTGGTCGGCGCCGAGCTGATGCTCTCCGTCTTCATCCGCGACCCCCAGTTCCAGTCGCAGACCAAGGACCGGCTGACCTCGCCCGAGGCGGCGGGGCTGGTCGAGAAGGCGGTGCGCGACCATGTCGACCATTGGCTGGGCCAGCACATGGAGCGCGGCCGCGCGCTGCTCGGCTATGTCTGCGAGCGGATGGAGGACCGCCTGCGCCGCCGCCAGGAGCGCGAGGTCAAGCGCAAGACCGCGACCTCGGGCCGCAAGCTGCGCCTGCCCGGCAAGCTGACCGACTGTTCCGCCGACGCGCCGGCGGGCACCGAGCTGTTCATCGTCGAGGGCGACTCGGCGGGCGGCTCGGCGAAGCAGGCGCGAGACCGCAGGACTCAGGCGATCCTGCCGATCCGCGGCAAGATCCTGAACGTCGCATCCGCCACGGCGGCGAAGATCCTGGCGAACCAGGAAATCGCCGACCTGATCCAGGCGCTGGGCTGCGGGACGCGCAAGGACTGCGACGTGACGGCGCTGCGCTACGAGCGGATCGTGATCATGACCGACGCCGACGTCGACGGCGCCCATATCGCGACGCTGCTGATGACCTTCTTTTTCCAGGAGATGCCCGACCTCGTCCGGCGCGGCCACCTCCATCTGGCGCAGCCCCCGCTCTATCGCCTGACCAGCGGCGCCCGGTCGCTCTATGCGCGCGACGACGCGCATCGCGCCGAGCTGGAGCGGACCGCGTTCAAGGGCAAGACCGTCGAGGTTTCCCGCTTCAAGGGCCTGGGCGAGATGAACCCCATGCAGCTGCGCGAGACCACCATGGACCCGAAGACGCGCGGCATGATCCGCATCACGCTGCCGCAGGAATATGAGGAGCGCGCGGGCGTGAAGGACCTGGTCGATCGCCTGATGGGCAACAACCCCGCCCACCGCTTCACCTTTATCCAGGAGAATGCGGCGCGGCTGGAGGCGGAGGCGGTGGACGCCTGATCCCGCGGAGTTGGCGACACTCTTCAAGAATGACGACCTGTTCCGAAGCGTCCCCTATGGGCGGCCGAGTCCTTGTGGCGATTCCGTGCTATTCGTCGCCGACGCCGGCGGTGTATTTCGCGTGTCTGCGTAGAGCTGTGTAGTCTAGAGGCCGGTTCAGTCGATGCCGCACGCGTTCAAAGCCGCTTGTGCTCGTCTCACGACTCGCGAGATCGAGGTGGTGCAGCTTGTCTGTGCGGGATTGTCGTCCAAACAGGTTGCCGCCAGGCTCGGGATCGCGCCCCGTACGGTAGAGACCTACATCGAACACGTGCGGCTGAAGATGAGCGCGACCAATCGCAGTCACATGGTGGCGCTTGCCGTCGCCGACCAGTTGGTCACGGTCAGCGATGGCCAGATGAACTGATCAGCGACCGGCGATCATGATCGGTCCGACCTGCGAAGCCGCGACGCCAGGGCCCTTGAACCAGGCATTGGACTTCACCGCATCGGCTCGTATCCTGGCCAGCGCACGATCATAGGCGTTCTGGTCAGTCTCGAACAGGATCACCGCTTGATATGGTTGATCGTGACCCATTCCGTCCGGCAGTGGATGCAAGGTCGCGACGTGCTGAACCGCTTCCACGGCCGCCTTGTCCAGGGCGCGGCTGCCCGACCCCTTGATCACCGCCACATTGTTCGGTCGGCCGTTTTCGCTGCAGTTGAACTTCACCCGGACGACACCCGTCGCGAACGGTATGCCGCCGATCATCGTGGGATAGCGGATCCGCTGGTTCAGCTCCTTGCCCACGCGCTCACCCCATTGCACCAGCGTCACCTGTTCCGCCGGGCTGGTCTGCGCGGCCAGTCTGGCGGGCACGACCAGTGCGGCCGCGGCGAACGCCACGGCCAGGTCCTTCCTGTTCATCTCGATCTCCCTGTCTGACGGATGCCGTCCGTGCTTCGGGCGCGAAGGTCCCGTCGCGCAGCACAGCATTAGGCCCGCCCTGGCCCTGTCGGCAGCGGTCGTCTTACGTCGGTAGAATACCCTCGTTCACGTCCCAGGACGCGGCCCGGCTCACCCGTCCAGCTTGTCACCCAGCGTGGAGCTCGGCGTCAGCACCAGCTTGTGCTTGCGCGGGCTCTTCGGGTCCGCCCTGGGCGCGCGCCGCTTCAGCCCCGGCTTGAACGTGCCGAAGCCGCCGACGACCACCTTGCCGCCGTCCGCGACCTCGGCGACGATCGCCGCGAACGCGGCGTCCAGCACCGCGCGCGCCTGCGCCTCGTCCAGTTCGGCCTTCTCCGCCGCCAGCGCGACCAGCTCCAGATGCGTCATCGGCCATTCTCCTCGCCTGCCCAACCCGGCGGGAGGCGAATGGATGCAATTGCCCGCGTCGGGTCGGCGGCGTAGGAGGGACGCGGTCAGGAGGTGCTACGCCGATGCCGCTGCTGCTCGCCCTGCTGCTTCAGCAGACCCCGCCACCATCGCCGCCGCCCCCTCCCGATCAGGTCGTCGTGGTCGGCCGCAGCGTGAAGGAAACGGGCAACGCGCTGGCACGCTGCCTTGCCCGCCGCTGCCCGCCGGCCGAGGACATCGCGGCCACGATCGCGCACGCCAATAACCAGTTCCTGGCCGGCGATTACGAAGC
>CAXTWJ010000314.1:3283-3525 GCA_964247925.1 uncultured Sphingomonas sp. | reverse complement strand
CGCCGAGCGGCTCGTCTATTGGAAGGACGACGGCCCGCTCAGGCTGTGGTGCTACACCTCCAAGGCGGTCTACGACCGCGCCTGGCCCCCCGCGGTGCTCGCCGCGCGCGGCCTCGTGCTCGACCGCGACCGGCAGCAGGTGGTCGCGACCGCGTTCCCCAAGTTCTTCAACGTCGGCGAGTTCGGCGCGCCCGTGCCCGACGAGCCGTGCGAGATCTTCGAAAAGGTCGACGGCAGCCTGA
>CAXTWJ010000314.1:2549-3273 GCA_964247925.1 uncultured Sphingomonas sp. | reverse complement strand
CAGGCCGGGTGGGCGCAGGCGCGCCTCGCCGCGCTCGACCTGTCGCCGCTGGTGCCAGGCACCACCTATCTTGCCGAGGCGATCTATCCCGAGAACAAGATCATCATCCCGTATGCGGAAACGGGGCTGGTGATGCTCGCCGCCTTTGGGGCGGAGGGGCTGGAGCTGAGCAGCGGCGATGTGCAGGAGGTCGCGGACGGGCTCGGCTGGCGAACCGCCGCGCGGCAGGCGTTCGCGACGCCCGCGGACGCGATCGCGCACGCCAACCAGCTGACGCCACCCTACCTGCTGGTCGCCGGCCGGCAGCTCGCCATTCCCCCCGGCCGCTATCACCTGGTCCGCGCCGGCCAGAGCGGCATCGCGATCGCCCGCGCCTATGGCGTGCCGTGGCGGCAGGTGGTGGCGGCGAACGGCTTGGCCGAGCCTTTCATCCTGCGCGCCGGGCAGCGCGTCCTGATCCCCGGCCCCGCCGACCGCGTCGCCGCCGCCACGCCCAGCACCGCCGCCCAGCGCGCCGCCGCCTTCACGCTCGACATCGACGACATCCTGACCGGCGGCGAGCCCGCGATCGCGGTCAACGAGGTGCCGGCGAAGCCGGTCGCGACCGCGAGGCGCGTGCTACCCGCCACCGCCGTCGTCGCCGCGCCCGCCCGGCTGACCGGCGCGTTCGCCTGGCCCGGCGCAGGGCGGCGCGTGAGCCCCATAGGCCCCGGGCAAAGCCGCG
>CAXTWJ010000314.1:0-2539 GCA_964247925.1 uncultured Sphingomonas sp. | reverse complement strand
CCCCCCCCGCCCGCCCACCCCCGCCACCGCGCCGGGGCCGGCGCCCGCCGCGCCGGTCCCGGCCCCCCCCGACGGCGTCGTCGCCTATGTCGGGGACGGCATCGCCGCGCTGGGCGGGATCGTCATCGTCAAGCACGGCGACGCCTGGACCAGCGTCTATGGCTATGCGTCCAAGCTGCTCGTCCAGCGCGGCCAGGCGGTGAAGAGAGGGCAGACGCTGGCGCTGTCGGGCGAGACCGGCAGCACCGAGCGCCCGGCCGTCCATTTCGAGCTGCGCCGCGGCCGCACCCCCGTCGATCCGCAGAGCCAGTTGCCGCGCCTGTGACCCCCGGCTAGGCCGTCGCCGTCATGGCCTACCAGTCCGACCTCCTCCGCCTGCTCGACGAGCGCGGCTACATCCACCAGCTGACCGACTCGGCCGGGCTGGACGCGTTGGCGGCGCGCGAGATCGTGCCCGGTTACATCGGCTTCGACCCGACCGCGCCATCGCTTCATGTCGGCAGCCTCGTGCAGATCATGCTGCTACGCCGCCTGCAACAGGCCGGGCACAAGCCGATCGTGCTGATGGGCGGCGGCACGGGCAAGATCGGCGACCCGTCGCTGCGGGACGAGGCGCGCAAGCTCGCCAGCGCGGAGACGATCGCGGCCAACATCGCCTCGATCCGGACGGTGTTCGCCCGCTTCTTGACCTTCGGCGACGGCCCGACCGACGCGGTGATGCTGGACAATGCCGAGTGGCTGGATCGGCTGGAGTACATTCCGTTCCTGCGCGATGTCGGCCAGCATTTCTCCGTCAACCGGATGCTCGGCTTCGACTCGGTCCGCCTGCGCCTCGATCGCGAGCAGTCGCTGAGTTTCCTCGAGTTCAACTACATGATCCTCCAGGCCTATGACTTCCTGGAGCTGTCGCGCCGCGCGGGCTGTCGGCTGCAGATGGGCGGGTCGGACCAGTGGGGCAATATCGTCAACGGCATCGAGCTCGCGCGGCGGATGGATGACGCCCAGGTGTTCGGCGTCACCACGCCGCTGATCACCACCGCCGACGGCGGCAAGATGGGCAAGACCATGGCGGGCGCGGTCTGGCTGAACGAGGACCAGCTGCCGGCCTATGACTATTGGCAGTTCTGGCGCAACACGGATGACCGCGACGTCGGCCGGTTCTTGCGCCTGTTCACCGACCTGCCGCTCCACGAGATCGCCCGGCTGGAGGCGCTGCCCGGCGCGGAGGTCAACGCGGCCAAGATCGCGCTCGCCGATGCGGCCACCGCGATGTGTCGGGGCGAGCACAAGGCGCGCGAAGCCGCCGAGACCGCGCGGCGCACCTTCGAGCAGGGCGGCGCCGGCGACACGTTGCCGTCCCTCCCCGTCGTCGGGTCGATCGGCATCGTCGATGCCCTGATCGGCCTTGGTTTCGCGGCGTCCCGGGGCGAGGCGCGCCGGCTGATCGCCGGTGGTGGCGCACGGGTCGCGGGCGAAAAGATCGCCGATGATGCGGCGGTGATCACCGTCGCCGCGCCCGTGCGCGTGTCGGCCGGCAAGAAGCATCACGGCCAACTCCTGCCGGCGTAAGAGGTCGCTAACCCTGCTTGTTGGCGACCGGTTCAACCCTGCGCCCTTAACCTCGATCGGAACGGGGCAGGAGCGGTTTGTTTTGGCCAGCATCGCAATGAGTTGGATGGCCGACGAGCGCAGCGAGCCGCGCGACGCCGTCCAGTATCGCAGCCGCGCCGCCCATCCCGACGGCCGCGTCCTGCCGCTGGTGATCGTGAACACCTCCGCCGCCGGCCTGATGGCGCGGTGCGACGCCGCGTGCGAGCCCGGCGACCGGATCCGCATCGATCTGCCCAAGGTCGGCCCGACGCTGGCGGAGGTGCGCTGGTCGCTGGGCGGCCGGCTCGGCTGCCGCTTTGAACGGTCGTTCCCGCTGGAAGCCTACTACGCCTTGCTGATGGCGCTCCGGCGTTAGCCAGCCACTATCTTCACGAAAGCGCCACCCGCCGCGAACAACGCCGCTCCGGCACCGAGGCCGGTAAAGACAACGGTCAACGGCGCCAACTTGGTCTCTTGGCGTACCTTTGCCGAATCATCGTACAATTTCTGTATCTCGGCGTGAATCTTGTCGATGCGCGCCAGCTGCTCGCGAATGTCGAAAGGCGGATCTTCCGGTAGCGTGGCCATGATCACGGATATGGCCGCCCGATCACCTCGTGTCACCCACTCCGTAGCAGCTGCACGCCCGCGTCGCGGTCAAACAGATACAGTGCCGTGCGCGCCGCCTGCCCTCGCTCGCCGGCCAGCCCGCCGTCGCGGTCGATCAGCAGCCGCGCGTCGTCCTGCGCGCACGCCATCAGCTCGGCCAGCTGATCGGGCGGGGCGAGGCGGAACGTCATCTCGCCCGACTGGCGCGTGCCCAGCCACTCGCCGCCGCCCCGCAGCCGCAGGTCTTCCTCCGCGATCCGGAACCCGTCATTGCTCTCGCGCATCAGCGCCAGCCGCGCGCGTGACGTCTCGCTCAGCGCCGAGCCGCGCAGCAGCAGGC
>CAXTWJ010000313.1:1271-3535 GCA_964247925.1 uncultured Sphingomonas sp. | reverse complement strand
GAGGCCGACCTCGCGGCGCGCTTCCGGGTGTCCCGAACGCCCGTGCGGGAAGCTTTGAAGGCCCTGATGGCGATGGGTCTGCTCGAGACCCGCCCCCGACAGGGCGTGGTCGTGGCGACGATCTCCATCCCGGTCATTCTCGAAATGTTCGAAACCATGGCGGCGTTCGAGGGCCTGTGCGCGAAAACCGCGGCGCGGCGCGCGACCCGGGGCGAGAAGGCCACGATGCGGGCCGTGCACGCGCGCCTCGTCGAAGCGCTTGACGATGGGTCGCCCGACACCTTCTACGCCGTGAACCAGGAGTTCCATGACCTCCTTTATGACGCGTCGCACACGAGCTTCATCGCTGCGCAAACGCGGTCGCTGCGCAGGCGCGTCGCGGTCTACCGGAAGCACGTCACCGTGCAGCCCGGCCGCATGGCGGCCACCATCGGCGAGCACGAGCGCATCATCCAGGCCATCGAGGCGGGAAACGCCGAGGCGGCCTTGCGGGCCGCCAGCGAGCACGTGACCCTGCTGGGCGACGACATGGCCGACTTCATCGCCGCGCTTTCCCCGGCGCTGACCCAAGCGTTCTGAGCCGGGACCGTCGAGGCCACCTGTGACCATGCTGATCGAGCCCGCATCGCCCCTGGACGGCCGTCATCTCCATTACGGGGGCCGCTTCCGGGCGGCGTCGGGAACCGGAACCATCGCAGTCAGCAGCCCGGCGACCGGCGACATCCAGCGCTCGTGCCGGTCCGCGCGGGCATCGGGCGCCGCGCGCCGGACCAGCGCCGTCACGCGCGCGACGGTCTCGTCGGCGGTGTCGGCGAGATCGACGTCGATCAGCGTGGGGACCGGCAGCTCGGGGTCGGCGCCGTCGCTCCCCAGCCACGGGCTGAGCAGCCGGGGCAGCGCCGCGCGATCGACGGGCGTGGCGCGCGTCACGTCGGCGCTCCCCCGCAACGCCCCCAGCACGCGCGCGGCGGCGCCGTCGCGGCGCGCGGGGGCGCCGTCGGCCACCTGCACCGTCATGCGCCCCGCCAGTTGCCGGTCGAGCAGCCGCGCCGCGCCCGCCGCGCCCAGCCCACCAGCGGCGGCGAGCACGGTCAGGAACAGCATCACCGCCATGACGCCGGTCATCGCGCGCAGACCGCCCGCCTCGTCCAGCACGCGCCGTGCCGTCGTGCTCATGCCGGCCGGCCCTGGATGGGCTGGGGCGGGTAGCGCAGCGACCCCGTCGGATCGAGCAGCCGCCCCTTGTCGAGGCGCATCATGGTCGCGTGCGGGATGCGGCTGAGCAGGTGGAAATCGTGCGTCGCGACCACCACGGTGGTGCCGAGCTTGTTGAGGCTGTCGAACAGCAGCAGCAGCCGCTCCGCCATGTCGGGATCGACATTGCCGGTCGGCTCGTCCGCGACCAGCATCTCCGGCCGGCCGATCACCGCACGCGCGATCGCGACGCGCTGCTGCTCGCCGCCCGACAGCGTCTCCGGCCGCGCTTTCGCCCGTTCGGCCAGCCCGACCCAGGCGAGCATCTCCTTGACCGGCTGCACCAGGTCGCCCTCGGGCACGCCCGCGACGCGCAGGGGAAGCGCGACATTGTCGGCGGCCGACAGGTGCGGCACCAGGCGGAAATCCTGAAACACGACACCGATCCGCCGGCGGAAGCCCGGCAGCCGGGCGCGCGGCAGCGTCACCGCATCCTCGCCGAACAGCCGGACCATGCCGCGGCTGGGTCGTTGCGCGAGGTAGAGCAGCTTCAGGAGCGACGTCTTGCCCGCGCCACTCGCCCCGGTCAGGAAGTAAAAGGTGCTCGAGCGCAGCGTGAACGAGATGTCCGACAGGATTTCCGGCGACAGCGTTTCCGCGCCGTTGCCATAGCGCAGTCCCACATTCTCGAACTGCACGATGTCCGCCATGGCATCGGCCGTGTCGCATAGCGGGTCGCGCCCATCAAGCGGCGCCCTTCGCGCTTGCCACACATCGGGACGGCGTGCTTAGATTCGCGTCAACCATAAGGTGTCCCGCGCCGCATGATCCTCCAATGTCCCGAGTGCGGAACGCGCTATCTGGTCCCCGACAGCGCGATCGGCGCGGACGGGCGCACCGTGCGCTGCGCCAACTGCCGGCACTGCTGGTTCCAGGAGCCGACGGTGATCGGCGCGCCGGCGCCCTCGCCGCCGATCGCCGTCGCCGCGCCCCCCCCGCCCCCCCGCCCCGCCCCCCCCCCCCCCCCCCCCCCCCCCCCCCACCCCCCCCCCCCCAATGCCCAACCCGCC
>CAXTWJ010000313.1:0-1261 GCA_964247925.1 uncultured Sphingomonas sp. | reverse complement strand
CGTGTCCCCGGCGCCCGCGTCACCGGCCCCGCCCCCGACGACACCCGAGCCGGCCTATCCGGAAGCAGCCTATCCCGAACCGGCCTATCCCGAACCATCGGTGGCGCCGGCCGAACGATTCGACGCCTTCGCCCATCAGCCGCCGTTCGGCCGCCCGCGCGCCAACCCCGGGCGGCGCTGGACGATCGCGGCGGTCGTGGCGGGGCTGCTGATGCTCGGCGCCGTCGGGCTGATCGCCTGGCTGGGCTCGCCGGGCCTCGCGTCGCGCCTGGGCCTCGCGCCCGCCGAGTCGCCGCTCCGGCTCAAGGACAACCCGATCGAGCGGCGCGAGCTGGAGAACGGGTCGGAGCTGTTCGCCGTGTCCGGTCAGGTCACCAACCCGTCCGCGTCGCGCCAGCGCGTGCCCGATATCCGCGCCGAGCTGCGCGACGCGCAGGGGCGGCTGGTCTTCTCCTGGACCATCACCCCCCAGCAGCGCACGCTGGCGCCGGGCGGCGCGGTCGATTTCAACTCCGCCAAGCTGGACGTCCCCGCCAACTCCAAGCGCCTGGAACTGAGCTTCGCGGGCGACCCGCAGGGTTAATACGCGTTGCGCGGGCGCCGGCGCGTCGCGAGCAGGCGGGCGGTTCGCTTCCTGGTCCAGAGCAGCACGCCGGTGACGCTCAGCCCGCACACGAGCAGGCCCAGCAGCGACACGAACAGGCGATAGGGCAGGCCGCCGACCTGCGCCATGTGCAGCAGAAAGAACGACTGGGTCACGGCGTCGGCGCGCGAGGCGCCGAGCGGAGGCAGGAAGCGCAGCAGCCGTCCATCGGTGGCGCTGAACCACAGCGCCGTGCGCGCCTGATCGTGCGACGGGTCCAGCGAGGTGCGCGCGGCGTACAGCCAGGCGCCGGCGGCCGGCAGGTAATAGAGATAGCCTTCGCGTCGCGTGACGGTGAAGCCGCGCGCGACGGCCTCCTGCCGGATCAGCGCGCGGCCGGTCCGCTGCGCCTCCAGGACCCCGATCGGCGGCGACGGAAGCGGCGCCGGGAGCGTCGGCGGCTGATAGTCGGCGGACGCGCCCACCGCCTGCATCACCGGACGATGCACGGCGGGCAGGTTGAACGCGACGCCCGACCAGGCGAACACGAACAACAGCGGCCAAAGCCACAGGCCGCTCGCCCGATGCAGGTCGAAATGGAGCTTGTGCCCGCGCGCGCGGCGGATCCGCCAGGCAGCGCGCCAACGCGCCCACCAGCTCGTCGCCGGCATCGACGAG
>CAXTWJ010000312.1:2847-3552 GCA_964247925.1 uncultured Sphingomonas sp. | reverse complement strand
GGTCAGGACCGCCCTGATCTGTCCGAGGCAGGAGCACAGTGCGACCGACGTTTGACGACGTGCTGCTGACCCGGTTCCAGGCACGCCGGGACCCGTCGGACGGGTTCGGCTAGGCCGACCCGCCGGCCGAGCGGGCCCATGTAGGGTCCGCTAACGGCTGCGCCGTCAGCGAACTCGGGGTCCGCCGCACGGCAGCGGCGGCGGGGGGCGGCGGTCGCGGCGCGGCAGCTGCGCCTGATAGGCGTGGCCGCAATGGTTCACGCAATAGGGGAAGCCCGGGTTCACCTTGTCGCCGCAGAAGTGGAAGTCCGGCTCGCCGGGATGGCCCAGCGGCCACTTGCAGATGCGGTCGTTGAGGTCGAGCAGCGACGTCTTGCCCGCGATCTCGGCCGACGGCTTGGCCGGCACCAGCCGGCGCGGCGGCGCGGGAGTGCTGGGCGCCTGCTGCTCGCCCGGCGCCTGGCGCAGGAACCCGCCGGGACCGACCGAGCGGAGCACGGTGGGCGGGTCCGCCTCCTCGCGCCGCGGAGCGGCCGCCTCGGGCAGCGTCGCGCGGGACGCCACGGACGGTGGGGGCGCGATCTCGCGGACCGGCTCTGGCTCGACGGGCTGCGCGGGCAACGGCGCGGGGAGGACGGGCGCGACCTTCGCCCCGGCGTCGATGGACGGCTCGTTGGGCTTGACCGGGCTGGGCCGCGCCTGCAG
>CAXTWJ010000312.1:0-2837 GCA_964247925.1 uncultured Sphingomonas sp. | reverse complement strand
GCCGCGACGGGGCGCGGCGCCGGTGCGGGTTCAGGCTCGGGCTCCGGCTCGGGCGGCGGCGGCGCGCCCGCCTCGGGCGGCGCCACGATGGACGGCTCGTTGGGCTTGACCGGGCTGGGCCGCGCCTGCAGCCCCAGGCGGTGCGCCTTGCCGATCACGGCGTTGCGGCTGACGCCACCCAACGCCTCGGCGATCTGGCTCGCGGTCTGCCCCGCTTCCCACATCGTCTTCAGCGTATCGATGCGGTCATCGGTCCAGGACATCGTGCAACACTTCCTTCAAGTCATTGCGGGGCGCGGCACCAGCCGTTACCCGCCCAAAGCCATGAGCAACCAGCCCCCTTTCGGCACGATCCGGGCACCGGGCGTCCCCGTCATCCGCAACGTCAACTGGGGTGGGCTGAGGACCCTCTATGTGAAGGAGGTGCGCCGTTTCTTCAAGGTCCAGCTCCAGACGGTGTGGGCGCCGGCGATCACCACGCTGCTCTTCCTGGTCGTGTTCACGGTCGCGACGGGGGCGAAACGACCGGTCGGCGTTGGCGGCATCGCCGTGCCGTTCGCCGACTTCATCGCGCCGGGCCTGATCATCAGCCAGGGCATGATGACCCCCGCTTTCGCCAATGCCAGCTTCTCGCTGCTGGTGGGCAAGATCCAGGGGACGATCGTCGATTACCTGCAGCCGCCGCTGTCGTCGGCGGAGCTGCTGGCGGCGCTGACCGGGGGCGCGATGACGCGCGCGTTCCTGGTCGGCGGGCTGTGCTGGGTGGCGATGGCGCTGTACCCGGGGCTGCACGTCGTGCCGGCGCGGCCGCTGGCGGTGATCTGGTTCGGCTTCCTGGGGGCGATGTTCCTGGCGCTGCTGGGCGTGCTGACGTCGATCTGGGCGGAGAAGTTCGACCATGCGGCCGCCGTCACCAATTTCGTGATCACGCCGATGGCGCTGCTGTCGGGCACCTTCTATTCGGTCGATCGGCTGGCGCCGGCGTTCCGGGCGTTCAGTCATGCCAACCCGTTCTTCTACATCATCTCCGGCTTCCGCTACGGCTTCCTGAGCGTGGCGGACTCGCCGGTGGCGGTGGGCGGCATCGTGATGCTGGTGCTGGACGTGGTGCTGGCGCTCACCTGCTACCAGCTGCTCCGGCGGGGGTGGCGGCTCAAGAACTAGGCGGGTTCAGTCGGTCGTGAGCGCGTCGACCAGCGCGCTAACCTTCTTCTGGCGCCATTGCGGGGGGGGCGCGACCAGCCAGTAGCCACCCCGCGACGGGGCGGGATCGCCAAGCGCGACCACGCGGCCGGCGAGGAGGTCGGCGCGGGCGAGGAGTTCGGGCACGGTCGCCTGCCCCAGGCCGGCGGCGGCGGCGGCGCTCGCGCGGCCGGCGTCGGCGACCTGCACGGGCGCGCCCGGGTCCGGCGCGCCGGGCCAGGCGATCGGGGTCGCAGCGCCGCCGGGGGGAGCGACGGTGCCCGTGCCCTCCGATTCGATCGCCTCGCCCTCGTCCACGCCGGGACCGTCGCCCCAGCGGATCGCGAGGTCGAGATTGGCCTGGGCGAAGTCGATGTCCTCATCGGCCGCGAGCAGCACGAAGCGCAGCTCGCCGTCGTGGGCGGCGATGCTGGCCAGGCGCGGCATCAGCCACTTCTCCGTCACGTCGCGTGGCGCCGCGATGGTGAGAGACTTGGACGACTGCCCCGCCTGCATCGCGCGCACGGCCTCCTCGAACTGGAGGAAACCGTCGCGCAGGGGGGCAAGGCCCGCCTCCGCCTCCGGCGTCAGCTCCAGCCCGCGCGTGGTGCGGCGGAACAGCACCGCGCCCAGCGTGTCCTCCAGCGCCCTGATCTGCTGCCCGACCGCGGCCGGCGTGACGGCGAGCTCGTCGGCGGCGCGGGTGAAGGACAGGTGCCGCGCGGCGGCGTCGAGCACGCGCAGGCCGTTCAGGGGCAGGTGCGTGCGCTTCACCTCAGCTCGCCACCGCCGGCGCGGTCAGCGTGAAGCGGGGAATATCCACGTCGAAGGTCTGGCCGTCCTCGGCCACCATGCGATAGCTGCCCTGCATCGCGCCAGTAGGCGTCGCGAGCGGGCAGCCGGACACGTAATCGAAGCTGCCGCCCGGCTCGATCAGCGGCTGCTCGCCGACCACGCCCTCGCCCTCCACCGAATGCCGCGCGCCGCGGCCGTCGGTGATGACCCAATGGCGGGTGAGCAGCTGCACCGCGCGCGCGCCCTCGTTCTCGATGCGGACGTGATAGGCCCAGAACCAGCGGCCGCGCCACGGTTCCGACTGTTCGGGCAGGTAGGATACCGATACGCGCACGGTGACGCCCCGTGTGGTCGCGTGGTGGGGGAAGAGGAAGTTCACAGGCCGACCGCCCTCAGCGCGTGGTCGAGGTCGTCGATCACGTCGGCGGGATCCTCCAGCCCGACGTTGAGGCGCAGCAGCCCCTCCGTGACGCCCATCTCCAGCCGCTTCTCCTCGGCGACGCCGGAATGGGTGGTGGAGGCCGGGTGCGTCATCAGCGAGCGGGAGTCGCCGATGTTGTTGGAGATGTCGACCAGCGCCAGCGCATCGAGCAGGCCGTGCGCCTGGGCGCGGTCGGCGACCTCGAACGCGAAGATCGCGCCGGCGGCCTCCATCTGACTCATCGCCAGATTGTGCTGCGGGTGGCTGGGCAGGCCGGGGTGCAGGACGCGCGGCACGCGCCCTTCCAGGAAGCGGCCGACCGCGAGCGCGTTGTCGGACTGGCGACGGATGCGCAGGTCCAGCGTCTCCAGCCCCTTCAGCACGACCCAGGCGTTGAACGGCGACAGCGTCGGGCCGGTGTTGCGCGTGAAGGGCAGCA
>CAXTWJ010000311.1:0-3557 GCA_964247925.1 uncultured Sphingomonas sp. | reverse complement strand
ATCGGCGCCTCCCGGTCATCCCCCTCGCCCCGCGCCCGGCGCGCGGCCTCCGCCACGCGATACGCCTCCCGGTCGCGCTCCAGCCCCAGCTGATACATCTGGCTCAGCCGATAGCTGCGGGCCTCCTGCGACTCGCCGCGCCGCCGCTTCAGGTGCGCGGGTTCGGCCAGCAGCCGCGCCTCCTTCTGGTGCAGGTACATCAGCTGCAGCGCCTGCGCGGGCGTCATCGGCGGGATCGCGGGTGGTTCGTTGTGGCGCCACTCGTCGTCGTCGTGGCTCGACGGCGCGAAACCGGCGATCAGCGCCATCTCGAGCCGCTCATACCCTTCCGCCAGCGCCAGGCGCCATTCGCGCGCGAAGCCGGGATTGTTCCGGCGCCGGCGATGGAACGCCGCCTCCGCCGCGCCCGCCGCCTTGGCCGCCAGCGACACATTGCACGTCGCCGACAGCGCCAGCAGGAACGCCTGCTCGCACGCCCGCGTCAGCGTGTTCGGCTGCGCGCGCCGCATTTGCAGCTTGCCGGACTTGAGCCGGATCACCACGGGTTCGCCGCCTTTCGTGCGGTGCCCTTCCGGCTCCCGTGCGGCCGGTCGGTGCGGGCCCGCCTTCGCCAGCCGGGCCTGCGCGAACACCAGCGCCGCGTCCCACCGCGCCGCGAACGCGGGGTGCCGGCCCCGCCGGTGCTGCATCGTGCCATAGGCCACGCCGACGCGCCGCGCCGCCTCGCGCACATTGCCGCACGCTCGCAGCTCGCGCAGGAACACGCGGTTCTGCAGCGCCTGCGCGCGGGTCAGGGGCCTGCTCATCGGCAGCGTCATCCCGCTGAGATCCAACATTGCAAGCCCCTTCCTGCGTCACCCCGGCCTTGAGCCGGGGTCCCGCTTCTGCTACCGGCGCCCGCTTCCATGCACATCGCTGGAACTTGACCGCGGGAGGGCTCGCGCCCGCTTGCACCGCTAAGAGGAAGAACATGGCCAAGAAAGTAACCGGCTACATCAAGCTGCAGGTGCCCGCGGGCGCCGCCAACCCGTCGCCGCCGATCGGCCCGGCGCTGGGCCAGCGCGGCGTCAACATCATGGAGTTCTGCAAGCAGTTCAACGCCCAGACCGGCGAGCAGGAAAAGGGCACGCCGCTGCCCACGGTGATCACCGTCTATGCGGATCGGAGCTTCTCCTTCGAGACCAAGACGCCGCCCGCGACCTATTTGATCAAGAAGGCCGCCAACCTGAAGTCGGGCTCCAAGGAGCCGGGCAAGGTGTCGGCGGGCCAGATCAAGCGTTCGGCCCTGTCGGAGATCGCGACCGCGAAGATGAAGGACCTGAACGCCAACGACCTGGACGCGGCGACGAAGATCATCGAGGGCTCGGCCAAGGCCATGGGCCTCACCGTGGTGGAGGGCTGATACGATGGCGACGAAGAAGCAGAAGAGCTGGGCCGTCAGCCCCGAGCAGCTCCATGGCGTCGATGAGGCGATCGGCCTCGCCAAGAGCCTCGCCACGTCCAAATTCGACGAGACCATCGAGGTCGCGCTGAACCTGGGCGTCGATCCGCGCCATGCCGACCAGATGGTCCGCGGCGTCGTGACCCTGCCCAAGGGCACCGGCAAAGACGTCCGCGTCGGCGTGTTCGCGCGCGGCGCGAAGGCGGACGAGGCGCGCGAAGCGGGCGCGGACGTGGTCGGCGCCGAGGACCTGATGGAAACCATCCAGGGCGGCACGATCGACTTCGACCGCTGCATCGCGACGCCCGACATGATGGGCATCGTCGGACGCCTCGGCAAGGTGCTGGGACCCAAGGGCCTGATGCCCAACCCCAAACTGGGCACGGTGACGATGAACGTCGCGCAGGCGGTCAAGGACGCCAAAGGCGGCCAGGTCGAGTACCGCGTCGAGAAGGCCGGGATCATCCACTCCGGCATCGGCAAGGCGAGCTTCCCGGCGGAGGACCTCCGCGCGAACTTCGACGCATTGCTGGACGCGGTGGTCCGCGCCAAGCCGTCGGGCGCCAAGGGCAAGTACGTCCGCAAGATCGCGGTCTCCTCGACCATGGGTCCGGGCATCCGCGTGGACACGGCGGAGGTCGCCGGGGGCTGAGCCGTCGCGCGATCGTCAGTGAAGGGCCGGGAGCAACGCCCGGCCCTTTTCGTGTCAGCGGTCCGGAAAGTCAGCCCCCAGCGCCTCGTCGCGCAGGCTTTCGATCTCGGCCAGCCGCTCGCGTAGCTTGGCAGTGACCGCCTCCCAGCCGTATCGGCCCAGCACCAGGTGGCGCGGTGGGTCGTTGCGCTCCACGGCCGCGATCATGGCGGCGGCGGCGCGCACGGGGTCGCCGGCCTGCTGCCCCGACACGCCGCTGGTCATCGACATGCGCCTGGCCGCGGTATCGGCATAGTCAACGACGCGGCTTGGCGTCTGGTGCAGCGAGCGGCCGGCCCAGTCGGTGCGGAACGGCCCCGGCTCGACGCAAGTAACGCTGATCCCGAGCGGCGCGACCTCCGCCTTCAGGCTGTCCGACCAACCCTCCACCGCGTGCTTGGTCGCGCCGTAATAGCCTGATGCGGGGAAGCCGATCAGCCCGCCGATGGAGGTGATGTTGACGACCGCGCCCGCGCGCTGGGCTCGCATGACCGGCAGCACCGCACGGGTCAGCGCGAACAGGCCAAAGACGTTGGCGTCGAACTGACGCCGGATCTCCGCCTCCTCGCCCTCCTCGACCGAGCTCTGATAGCCATAGCCGGCATTGTTCACGAGCACGTCGATGCGACCGAAACGGTCGGTGGCTGCGGCCACGGCAGCATCGATCTGCGCCTGATCGGTCACGTCCAGATCGACGGCGAGCGCGCGACCGGGGGCCAGCGCCACCAGATCGGCCACCCGCCCGACGCCGCGCGCGCCCACCACCGCACGCCAGCCGCGCTCCAGCACGAGGCGGGCCAGCTCTCGGCCGAAGCCGGTGGAGCAGCCGGTGATGAACCAGACGGGATCGGCGGGAAGCGGCATGGGACGGCTCCTGACAGAGCGCTCCCTAACGCGCGACCTCCGCGCCGCGCTCCGTGAAGTCGAACCGGATGCGCACCCACGCCCCGATCAGCGGTTTGCCGCCCAGCCGCGGCGGGCGGACCAGGAACTGCCAGGCCGCTTCGCGCAGCGCCCGGCCGGTGCCCGATTTTCCAGCGCTGCGGATCGACCACGACACGCTGGCCAATGCCGACATCGGCGCCATGGCCAAGGCGCCCGGCACCGTGGCGGGCGAGGGTGAGGCGGACGCCGGGACCGACAGCGCCGCGATCGCCGGCCCGGGCGAGGGGCCAGGCGGCGCGAAACTCTATTACGCCCAATGGTATCGCGAGCCGCCGGCCGGCGCCCTGGCGCTGTACCTCCCGAACGGGCCGCAGCCGGGCTGGGCGATGATCGCGTGCCGCACGATCGCCGACTACCATGTCGATAACTGCCGCGTGCTGGGCGAGTCGCCCCGCGGCGCGGGCACCCGCCGCGCGCTGCGCGAAGCGGCCAGGCAGGTCCTGGTCCGCCCCCCGCGGGGGGGCGGGCAACCGGGGGTGG
>CAXTWJ010000310.1:0-3565 GCA_964247925.1 uncultured Sphingomonas sp. | reverse complement strand
TCCAGGAGGTGGGCACAACAGCTCTTGCCTCGACCCCGAGGGTAGAGGCGCTCGCCACGCCCATCGCGCTCGCCTACCCCGACCGCCTCGCGCGTCGCCGTGACGCCACCGGCGAACACTGGGCTTCGACCGGCGGGCGCGGCTTCCGGCTCGACCCCACTTCCAGCCTTGCCCGAGCCGATTGGCTCGCCGTCGCGGAAACGCAGGGAGCGGCGTCAGGTGCCCGCATCCTCGCCGCCGCCGCGATCGACACGGCCACGGTGGAGGCGCTGTTCGCCGACCGCATCACGACCGGGCGCCGCGTCGCCTTCGACCCCACGACCGGCAGTGTCACCGCCACGCGCGAGCGCCGGCTGGGCAACGTCCGCCTGTCCACCGGCACCGATGCGGACGCCGACCCTGTCCAGATCGAGGCGGCGCTGCTCGACGGCGTGCGGACGCACGGGCTCGCCCTGCTGCCGTTTGCTGACACCGCTCGAACGCTGCGGACCCGCGCCGCCTATGCCGGCCTCGACGCGCTCACCGACGAGCGGCTGATGAGAACGCTCGACGAATGGTTGCCGCCGCTGCTGCGGGGCAAGCGCCGCCTCGACCAGGTCCAGGCGGGCGCGCTTGCCGACGCTTTGCGCGCGCGGATCGACTGGCCCGACCTGCAGCGGCTGGACCGGCTCGCGCCGACGCATTTCGCCAGCCCGGCGGGGTCGAGCCATGCCATCGATTATGCCGCGCCCGCCGGCCCGACCGTTGAGCTGCGCCCGCAGGCGCTGTTCGGCCAGGCGGAGCACCCGACGCTGGGCGACGGCACGCCGCTGGTGCTCAGCCTGCTGTCGCCCGCCGGCCGGCCGATCCAGACCACCCGCGACCTGCCCGGCTTCTGGCGCGGCAGCTGGGCAGCGGTCGCGAAGGAGATGCGCGGCCGCTACCCCCGTCATCCCTGGCCCGACGACCCCGCCGCCGCGCCCGCGACGCTCAGAACCAAAAACGCTGATGCAAGGGCCGCCAAGGCACGCTAGACGCCGCCCATGCCCACAGCCCGCATCTTCGAGCGCCCGAAAAGCTCCATGCAGTCCGGCCGCGCCAACACCGATACATGGCGCCTGGAGTTCGAACCGGCGGAGCCCAAGCGCCCCGATCCGCTGACCGGCTGGGCGGGTAGCGGCGACACGCGCGACCAGATCAGCCTGACCTTCCCGACCCGCGAGGCCGCCGTCACCTATTGCGAGAAGCAGGGCTGGGATCACGTCGTCATTCCCGCGCCCGAGCGGAAGCTGAAGTTGCAGGCCTACGCGGACAATTTTCGCTGAACGGCGGCGGGCACTGTCCTACACGCGCTCCAGCTGGCCGACCCCCGCCGGGGCCGTCGTGCAGCGGGCTCCGTATCGGGTGAAGTGATGGCGAAACCACGCGACTTGCGGCACCTTGACAACGTCCGCGAACCGCCGAGCAACTCTCGCCACGGCCGGGCCGTTACGGCGCCATGCTGATCGAGGTTAGTCATGCTCCACCATTACGACGTCATGCTCAAGCCGGACCCGTCGCGCACGGTCGTCCGTCCCTTCGCGCCCGACTATCCCGACCCCTTCAAGGTGCCGGGCAAGACCCGGCTGGAGATCATCGCCGAGCGTGTCCTGGGCCTGGACGACGCGGAACTCGCGCGCGAGCACGAGCAGGTCACGCTGTCGCTCGACGAGCGTCACCGCAATGTCGACGCGATGCTGCTGCGCCGGTTCGATGAGGTGTCGGATCGGCTGGAGAACCCGGACGCCGTCAACGACGAGCAGCGTCGCCTGATCGGCGCCTACCTGTCGGAAGAATATGCGTTCGAGGCGGCCGCGCTGTTCAACCCCAGCGCGGTGCTCCACCCCGACCAGTCGGACGCGCCCGAGGGCGGAGTTCGCTTCGTGATCTCCTTGCGCGGCATCGGCGAGGGCCATGTCTCGTCCGCCACCTTCCGCTCGGGCAGCTGGACGCCGGGCGGCGCCCTTGTCGTGGATGAGCCCAGCCCCGTGTCCGTGCCACCGATCATCGACAAGGGGCAGGGCGAGGAGCCTGTCGTGCGGCTTCACTGCGGCGGCAGCCGCGAGCTGTCGGAAACCGTGCTCTTCCCCGTGCTCCCCAGCCAGCGCCAGGGTATCGAGGATGTCCGCCTCTGCCGCTTTGTCGCCGACGACGGGCAGGTGACGTATTACGGGACCTATACCGCCTTTTCCGGCGCGGAGGCCCGGCCGGAAATGCTGGCGGGCACCGACTTCCGGTCCTTCGAGATGCGGCCGCTGTCCGGCAACGCGGCGGGCGCGAAGGGCATGGCGCTGTTCCCCCGCCTGGTGGAGGGCCGCTACATGATGCTCGGGCGCCAGGACTCCGAGAGTATCTGGCTGCACGGGTCCGACGACCTCTACCGCTGGGAGGGTGGCGCCAAGCTGGTCAGCCCGCGCTACCCGTGGGAGTTCGTGCAGATGGGCAATTGCGGTTCGCCGATCGAGATCGACGAAGGCTGGCTGGTGCTGACCCACGGCGTCGGCACCGTGCGCACCTATTGCATGGGCGCCTGCCTGCTCGACAGGAACGATCCCTCCAAGCTGCTCGCACGCACGCCCAGGCCGATCCTGGAACCCAGCCCCGATCAGCGCGACGGCTATGTCCCTAACGTGGTCTATTCCTGCGGCGCGCTGCTCCACGGCCGCGACCTGCTGATCCCGTTTGGCGTCGCGGACGATTTCACCTCCTTCGCCAGCACGACGGTCGATGACCTGCTGGCAGCGATGGAATAGAGCTTTCGCGAAGATTGCAGAAATGTAATCTTAGTCTTCGTTCGCGATCTTTTCAGTCTCTGGTGGGGAAGATATCGTGAGAGACGGCGCTCTTCACCAGCGGCAAGATGCAGTCGGCGCTGCCGTTGCCGTTGGACCGCGATCTCTGAGCGGCTATGACTTCGTAAGCGAAGAGCCGCAGCGTTGGCGGGTTGCCGTTGGACCGCGATCTCTGAGCGGCTATGACCCATCACCGCTACCGCCAGCCCCTATTCGCGTTGCCGTTGGACCGCGATCTCTGAGCGGCTATGACCGAGCGCACGGTCGATATGTGGGGTCTTGCGTTGCCGTTGGACCGCGATCTCTGAGCGGCTATGACGGGCGGGGTGCTATGTTGTTGATCAGCAATGACATAGTATCCCGCCCATCAACCCGATCCGGCCGAATCGCCATCAGAACAGCGCCAGCTGATCCGGATTCTTCTTCGGCCGGCGTCGCCGCTGGCCCGCGAATCGGACGATGTTTTCGTACTGACGGTCGGTAAAGCTCAGGATATGCACGTCGCCCTTCTCCGGCAGGTGCGCCTCGATGCGGCGCTGATACGCCTCCAGCTGCTCCTTGCCGTTGCAGAAGCGGGCATAGATCGAGAATTGTGATTTCTCGAACCCCTCGTCCAGCAGGAACTCGCGGAACTTGGTCGCCGCGCGCGACTCGGCCTTGGTCCCCACCGGCAGGTCGAACATGACGAAAATCCACAACAGCCGATATCCGCTGAGCTGAGTCGCGCTCACGCCAGCAGCGCATCGAGCCCGGCG
>CAXTWJ010000309.1:703-3566 GCA_964247925.1 uncultured Sphingomonas sp. | reverse complement strand
CGGGCGCGGACGATTACGTCGCCAAGCCGTTCCAGACGGAGGAGCTGATCGCCCGCCTGCGCGCGCTGATCCGGCGCGCGTCGGGCAACGCATCGAGCGAGCTGATCGCGGGCGACATCCGGCTGGACACGCGATCGGGCAAGGTCACGCGCGGCGGCGAGGCGGTGAAGCTGACCGCGCAGGAGTACAAGCTGCTTTCCTATCTGCTCCACCACAAGGGCAAGGTGGTGAGCCGCACTGAGCTGATCGAGCACATCTACGACCAGGATTTCGACCGTGATTCGAACACGATCGAGGTGTTCGTGACGCGCATCCGCAAGAAGCTGGGGCAGGACGTGATCACCACGATCCGTGGGCTGGGCTACTCGCTGGAAGACCCGGACGCGTGAGCCGCCCTCCCGTCGTCATTCCCGCGAACGCGGGAACCCATCTCCTCGCGCTTGATCAGGACCGGCCGACGGGAGATGAGCCCCCGCCTTCGTGGGGGTGACGGTGGCGGAAGTCCCTCAACGCACCCGCCGCACGGGGTCGCTGCAACGGCGGATGATCGGGATCGCGGCGCTGTGGATCACCGTGCTGCTCGCCGGTGGAGGTTGGGCGCTGGACCGGGTACTGGTCTCCGCCGTCACCCGCAACTTCGACGACCAGCTGCAATACGTGCTGACCGCATTGATCAACACGGCCGAGATCGACAGCACGGGCGAGGTGAGCTTCAATCGCGAGGCGGCGGATCAGCGATTTCTGGAGCCCTATTCGGGCCTGTACTGGCAGGTTTCGGCGCGCGGGCGTGACCCGTTCCCGTCGCGCTCGCTATGGGATCGGCGGCTGCGGTTCGGGGGCGTCCACACTGATCGGCAGGTCCATACCTATGATTCCAAGCAGTTCGCCGACGAGACGCTGCGGATCGTCGAGCGCGACGTCGTACTGCCCGGTGCCAAGACGCAGTGGCGGTTCCAGGTCGCGGAAAGCCGCGACGGGCTCGATTCGCAGATCGCGGCGCTCAGGCGCACGCTGCTCCGCTCTTTCGCTCTGCTGGCGCTGGGGCTGATCGTGCTGGCCGCGCTGCAGACCGTCTATGGCCTGCGCCCGCTGCGCAAGGTGCGCGAGGAGATCGCGCGGATGCGCGCCGGGCGGACCAACCGGGTGTCGTCGGCGATGCCGGTCGAGGTCGCGCCGATGGTGGAGGAGCTGAACGCGCTCATCGAGCATAACGAGCGGCAGGCGGAGGAGGCGCGGCGCCATGCCGGCAACCTGGCGCACGCGCTCAAGACGCCGCTGACGGTGATCATGAATGCCGCGACCGCGCAGGCGGACGACTTGGCCGACACCGTCTGCCGCGAGGCCCGCACAATGCGCCGGCAGGTCGACCACCACCTGGCGCGCGCCCGGGCCGTCGGGCGGCGCGGGTCGGCGCACAGCCGCGCCGAGGTGTGGCCGTCAGTGGAGTCGGTGGAGCGCGCGGTGGGGCGGCTGTATCGCCATGTTCGCATCGATGCCGAGGGTGCGCGCGACCTCTCCGTTCATGTCGAGCGGCAGGACCTGGACGAGATGATCGGCAACCTGGTCGAGAACGCGGCCAAATATGGCGGCGGCAGCGTCTTCGTCACCGTCGGCGCGCCAAAGGTCCCTGGGGCCGGGTTCGTCGAGCTGCTGGTCGAGGATGACGGGCCGGGCATTCCCGAGGAAGAGCGGGTCCGCATCTTCGACCGCGGCGTGCGGCTCGACACGGGCAAGCCGGGCACGGGGCTGGGGCTCGCCATCGTGCGCGACGTGGCGGAAATCTATGAGGGCACGGTTACGCTGGAGGAGAGCGAGGATCTGGGCGGGCTGCTGGTGCGGCTGAGGCTGCCGGCCGCGAGCTGACGACTCAGGTTATCGCGCGGGCAAGTCGCGTGTCCGTCGAGGAACTTGGCCGGGCGCCCGCGCTTGTGCGCGCGAACCAGCGCAAGGATCGCAGCATGACCGACGTCAAATCCATGTACCAGGAGTCGCTCCGCAATACCCACGCCGCCGAGCAGCAGGGGCTGGTCGAGATGCAGGCGCAGGTGAAGGGTCTGGACGAGTACCCCGACTACAAGGCGCTGCTGGAGCGGCACATCGCGACCACGCAGGGCCAGCTCGCGCGGCTGGATGCGGCGATCGCCGAAACCGGCGCGAACGGCGCGGGGCTGCGTGAGGCGGTGACGAGCGCGGTGGGCGCGGTCGGATCGGCGGTGCATGGCGTGATGCCGGACGCGACGCTCAAAAACCTGTATGCCGGCTATGCCTATCAGTTCGAGCAGATCGCGGCCTATCAGTCGCTCGCCGTGATCGCCGAGGCGGCCGGCCACGGCGCGCACGCGGGCTGGATCGAACAGTCGATCGCCGAGGAGCGCGCGGCGGCGGCCGAGGTGGAGGCGCTGATCGCGCCGGTGACGCGGACCTTCATCGCGAAGAACGGCAGCTGACTTAGGCCGGCAACGGGCCGGTGTAGCGCGCGCGCGGGCGGATCAGGCCTGGGTTGCCGGCCTGCTCGATCGCGTGCGCGGCCCAGCCGACCGCGCGTGCGATCGCGAACAGGCGGAACGCGGCGTCGGCGGGCAGCGCGTGCGCGCGGATCAGCGCCGCGAGCGCCCCGTCGATGTTGGGCAGCGCGCCCGTGCGCTCGCGGACATGGGCCGCCAATCCGGCCATGGCCGGATCGGGCGTGATCCGCGTCAGCAGCGCGGCGGCGCGCGGGGCGCCCGACGGATAGAGCGGGTGGCCGAAGCCGGGCAGGCCGGCCGTCAGCCAGCGCTCGACCGCCACGCCCGCACCCGCGCGCGCGGCATCGTCGACCAGCGCCAGCACCGCCGCGCCGGCGCCACCGTGACGCGGCCCGGAC
>CAXTWJ010000309.1:0-693 GCA_964247925.1 uncultured Sphingomonas sp. | reverse complement strand
CCCACCCTATATGGCGGGCGTGACCGCTACCCCCTTCGTCCTGGCGCTCGGCGACAGCCTGACCGCCGGCTACGGCCTTGCCCGCGACCAGTCCTTCGCCGCCCAGCTCGAGGCGCTGCTGCGCCGGCGGCATCCGGACGCGCGTGTCCACAATGCGGGCGTGTCAGGCGATACCAGCGCAGGCGGGCTGGCGCGACTGCCGCGCGTACTGGCGTCGCTGACGCAGCGTCCCGACCTGGCGATCGTGGAGCTGGGCGCGAACGACCTCCTGCGCGGGATCGCGCCCGAACGGATGCGCGCGAACCTCGACGCGATCCTGAGCGAGCTGGCGCGGTGTGGCATCCCGGTGCTGCTTGCGGGGATGCTGGCGCCGGCGTTCCTGGGCGCGTTCGCGGGCCGCTACAACGCGATTTTTCCCGATCTGGCGCGGGCGCATGGCGTGCCGCTCTACCCGTTCTTCCTCGCCGGCGTGGTCGGCGATCCGGCGCTGACGCTGGCCGATCGCCTCCATCCCAACGCGCGCGCCGTCGGCATCGTCGCGGGCCGCATCCTGCCGCACGTCGAGGCGGCGCTGGGCACTCGGCGAGAGGCGGCCTAGGCGGCCTGTCTAAGTTCCGCCATCGCGCCCGCCGCGA
This sequence comes from uncultured Sphingomonas sp., assembly GCA_964247925.1. GTDB lineage: Bacteria > Pseudomonadota > Alphaproteobacteria > Sphingomonadales > Sphingomonadaceae > Sphingomonas. The sequence continues at coordinate 58 of CAXTWJ010000309.1, read as the reverse complement.
GCGCAATGCTGTGCTTGCGGGCGGCGTGGTCGTGGATCGAGCAGGTCAGCATCAGCTC
>CAXTWJ010000308.1:0-3569 GCA_964247925.1 uncultured Sphingomonas sp. | reverse complement strand
GTCCGAGGCCGGCCACGAGGTCGACCTCCTCGACCTCTACGCCGAAGGCTTCGACCCCGTGCTGACGGAGGACGGACGGCGCCACTACCACGACACGTCCCGCAACCGCCGCGGCCTCCAAGGCTACGCGGCGCGCCTCGACGCGGCCGAGGCGCTGGTGTTCCAGTTCCCCACCTGGACCTTCGGCCCGCCCGCGATGCTGAAGGGGTTCTTCGACCGCCTGCTGATGCCGGGCTTAGGCTTCGACATCACTGACCCGTCGCGCGTCCGCCCGATGCTGACGCGGGTGAAGCGCATCGCCGGCATCGTCACCTACGGCCGCCCGCGCCACATGGTCTGGTGGATGGGGGATCCGCCGAAGAAGCTCGTGACCCGCTATATCCGCTGGCTGACGGGCGGCGCCAGGGCCGAGTTCCACGCCCTCTACCACATGAACGTCGCCTCCGACGCCCAGCGCGGGGCCTTCAAGGGGCGGATCCGTCGCGCGATGGCGCGGTTCTAGAGGCTGTCATGGACCATGGAGGGCGGCGCCGATCCCAACGCAAGCGGAAGCCGATCCAAGCCGAGTCAGTCCGCCGGAAGACGTATCAGACACTGATATTCTGATCGCATGTGCAGGCACAAACGCGCGCGACAAAAGGCCATAGGCTCGTCCGTTTCAGTGTGACGCGCGTTAACATGCGACCGATCTGCCAGAATAGGCTATCGGTGTGGCTAGATAAACGCACGATGTGACAATGAAACGCGCCACTGTATCGAATCTCTTCCCTCGGTCACAAGGAAATAACGGCATTCTGCAAAGTCAAGTTCAATTTTTAGGATCCAGGCTGTTCTTTTTGGATACTATGCGGGCATTTCTGATGCTTCTTGGTATTCCGTTTCATGCCGCAGCATTGTATTCTAATGGTGGCGAAATCTTTGGCACGTATTCAGTCTCAGAGACTGCAGATGTGATATATGACGTCATCCACTCGTTCCGGATGCAGGCTTTCTTCATCATCGCGGGGTACTTCGCCATGAAGTCGATCGCCAACACCGAACCCCGGATCTGGATGCGAAAGAGGATGGAACGGCTCGGATTGCCGTTGATCTCCGGCTTGGTTTTGGTCGGTCCCGCCATCGTCCTTTTGTACTCTATCAATGTGCTGTCTTCTGTAGAGGACACATGGGCTGTCTGTTTTCGGAATGCATGGTCCGGTTTTACGCTGGCAACGCTCTTCGGACATCTCTGGTTTTTGAGAGACCTCCTGCTGATGAGCTTCGTATTCTTCTGTCTCTACAGCCTGCTCGCGGCCTGCCTGCGCATTTCGGTCTTGGCCAACCCCATCGCTTGGATACGGGCAAAACCATCTGTGGATTTCGCATGGCTCAACGTCCTACTGGTCGCCTATGAATGTGCCGTGACGCTGGTCAACCACTATCACCCGTTCGGGACATGGTTTTTCGAAGCGATCGACCTGAGGGACTTCTTGAGACTGGCCGGCTTCTTCATCTACGGAACGATCATGGAAAGAAGTGTCGACGGCTTCTCGTGGTTCTGCAGATTTCATTGGTGGAGCGTCGTGATATCCGTTCTTTCGATCGCTTTATACTACAAATTTTGTGATCTAGCCACGCCACTCGCTAAAACCATGACAATGGCAGGTTGGTGTATATCCGGCATCTGGACATCGCAGGCCATCATTTCAATCTGCTGCTCAAAATTTAGCAAAGACAATCCGCTCATCCGCAAGATGACCGATGCATCCATGACGATGTACATTATACACTATCCGATCGTCGGGTTTATGGGTTCTCTTCTGTTTTTTGTGAATGCCGCGGCCGGCTTGAAGATCTTTCTCATCATTGTCGGCACGACCGCGATCTCTTATGCAATGCATCGGATCGTGAGGAGGTCGCCGCTCGCACTGCTGCTGTTGAATGGGATCAGGGCGAAGCGTTCTGACGCGCTGCGAACGATTCGGGCGTAGGGGCTCACATCTACGATCCATAGACCCGAGAAAGAGCGAGAGCCGAGCAAGGCCGCCATACCGTTGAAGGCGCCCCGGTCTGAAACGGGGTGTCTCAGGACGGATAAGCAGCTTCACCGCCATCCCGAAATTGTTGGCGAGGCAGCGTCACCCATTCGACGTGGTATTTCAGTCATCCGAAACACCTTGACGTTGTGGACGATGTAGGTGTTTCGCGTGCTCAAAGCCGCGGCGTGACGCTGTAAGATCGGCGGCGTGGGCCGACTTTCTTTGCGCGTGATGGCGTGCCGGCGGCCCAGCGGATCGCGCTCGATGCGCTCACGCCGAAGTGGGCCGCCGCCTGACAGCAGGAGAGCCCGCCATCGACCGCCGACAAAACACGCGATCGAAGGTCGAAGTGCAACGATCGCGGCATGAACGCAGGCCTCCGGCGTGGCCGGAAGCGGAATCAGAAACCGCACCGGGAGGCTCCACCGCAGGGTCGATCAGAGCGGAAGCCGCTCCAAGGACGTCGGCCGCGAGCGAGATCGGAACGGCACCGCATTCGCCGACCGACGCGCGCCCCAACGAGGGCGAAAGTTGCCGCATTGAATAACGTCGCCCGGGCGCGATGTGCAGCTCACGCCGCCCGAAGGCGGCGATCTTTGCGACAGGAGGCCAAGCCGATGAGCGACGTGAACGGGGCGATGGAAGCTTACCTGACCGGGCTGCGCAACCAGCATGCCGTCGAAACCCAGGCGATCGGGACGATCCAGAACGAGCTGCCGCGCATGAAGCCCTATCCGGAGCTGTACGCGAAGATGCAGGCGGACCACGAGCGATCGACGACCCAGGCCGGTCGGCTCGACGACCTGCTCGCCCGGCACGGGACCAGCAAGTCGCTCGCGAAGGAGGCCGTGACCGGTGCGGTCGCCACCGTGGCGGGCTTCGCCCACGCCGCCGCGGGCGACGAGGTGCTGAAGAACGTGCTCGCGGCCGTCGGCTTCAAGGCCTACGAGATCGGCTCCTACAAGGTTCTGATCACCCTCGCCGAGGCGGCCGGCTGCCCGGGCGACAAGGCGGTCCTGGAGCAGTCCATGAAGGAGGAGCAGGAGATGGGCGACTGGCTCGGCAGCCACCTCCCCGACTTCGTGCACGCCTACCTCGGACAGCGCTCGGCTTGAGGCGTCCCGGCCCGGGCGCTTTCCCGATGGGAAACGCGTCCCGGCCGCCACGGGGGGCGCGAGCGGCATTTCCCCATCGAAGCCGACGCTGCCCGCGCGCCGGAAAGGGTCGCGGGGCTGGACGGCGGCCCGCAGGACCTCCTCCGGGGCGACGCGAACCGGATGAGCCATCACCGGCGCTCGTCCGCTCCCGACCTCATCCGGCATCGTGACGCCCGGTCCGCCACCGGATATCGTCCCCGCCATGGAGAACCGCCACAGCCGCGTCGCGCTCGACGCGCTGAGCTTCTTCATCGCCGATGCGCAGACGGGCTTCGGCCCCTTCATCGCCGTCTATCTCGCGACCTCCGGCTGGAGCGAAGGGGAGATCGGGCGGGCGCTGAGCGTCGGGTCGCTCGCGGCGATCCTGAGCCAGTTGCCGGGCGGCGCCCTGGTG